>DMHB01000008.1 GCA_003449595.1 Microscillaceae bacterium
TAATTGGCAGGAAAGGAATTTGCTCAATTTTGTACACTTTTTTAGGGTCAAGAGGCAACCATTCAAGGAATTTTTTATAAATTATATTATGTTCACTTTGATACCTAAAAAGCTCCATAGCCTGCGCTTCAAAATCAGCAGGAGAGAGGTCTAAGAGTTTGTTTTTGAATGCTTGGGCGAAGGTCATAAAGTGATTAGCGCGGACAAGACTGGGCAGTGCTTGGCCACGCTTGGGTTGTTGGCTTGAGTTACAAGGCGGCAGTTTGGGCTTCTTTGGCTATTTTTTTGACCAATCCTTGCAACACATTGCCCGGGCCTACTTCAACAAACAGTGCCGCGCCGTCGCCAAACATATGGGTTATGGTTTGAGTCCAACGAACCGGTGCCGTGAGTTGGGCAATCAGATTGTTTTTCAAGGTGGCTATATCGGTAGTAGCCTGTGCATTTACATTTTGGTAAATAGGGGCTTTAGGAGTGGTGAAAGGCGTATTTTCGATGGCGGTGGCCAGTTCTTGGCGGGCGGGTTCCATCAGCGGCGAGTGAAAAGCACCCCCAACCGGCAACACCAAAGCGCGCTTGGCACCGGCGGCTTTCAGCTTCTCGATGGCCAGTTCGATGCCTTGGTGGCTACCCGAGATGACCAATTGACCGGGGCAGTTATAATTGGCAGGGACTACTACTTCATTTTTAATTTCGCTGCAAATCTGCTCTACCAAGGCATCTTCCAAACCCAACACTGCCGCCATTGTCGAAGGGTTGATTTCGCAGGCTTTTTGCATCGCTTGGGCGCGCTGGGCTACCAAACGCAGGCCATCTTCAAACGATAAAGCACCGGCAGCCACCAAGGCAGAAAATTCGCCCAGCGAGTGTCCGGCAACCATATCGGGCTGGAAATCGGCAGCGATGAAAGCTTTGATGACACTGTGTAGAAAAATGGCCGGTTGGGTTACATTGGTTTGTTTGAGCGCTTCGTCGGTGCCGGCAAACATTGTATCGGTGATGCGGAAGCCTAAAATCTCGTTGCCTTGTTCAAAAAATGCCTTGGCTTGCGCCGATTGCTCGTAAAGGTCTTTGCCCATTCCAACAAACTGAGAGCCTTGCCCGGGAAAAACGTATGCTTTTTTCATAAAGAATGAAGGTGTGTTGAATTCGATTTGGTTTGTACGGCAAAATAAACAAAAACTAACCGTTTTTTGGATGCTTTGGGCAAGAACTTGGCAATTAAACTGGAAAAAAGCAACCCATCTTCTATGCTTTAAGTTTCAAGCCCTCTGTCTTTTCAGAAAAAAAAGCCCTAACTTGCGGCATTATTTGAAAAACATTACTTTATGATTGAATTACTGAAGGATTTTATCGACATTTTACTTCATTTAGATAAACATTTGGCCGAAATAACGGCACAATACGGGGTGTTGATGTATGTGATTTTGTTCCTGATCATATTTGCTGAAACAGGCTTGGTGGTTACACCTTTCTTACCCGGCGATTCGCTGCTATTTGCCTTGGGTGCTTTGGCTGCTACCGGCGCGCTGAATTTATGGATTTTGTTGGGGCTATTGTTTGTGGCGGCTGTGTTGGGCGATACGGTCAACTATGCAGTAGGAAATTACATAGGGCCGAAGGTTTTTGAGCGAAATTACCGGTTATTAAAAAAAGAATATTTATTCAAAACCCAAGCTTTTTATGAAAAACACGGCGGCAAAACCATCATCATTGCGCGGTTTATTCCCATCATACGCACGTTTGCGCCTTTTGTAGCCGGAGTAGGCACGATGCAATACCGCAGGTTTATTGCTTATAACATTTTGGGCGGGTTTATTTGGGTATTTGGGTTTACTATTTTGGGCTATTTCTTTGGCAATATCCCGGCAGTAAAACGCAACTTTACCTTGGTCATTTTTGGGATCATCTTTTTATCTGTGCTTCCTGCTGTAATCGAAGTGTTGCGTCATCGCAACGAGGCAAAAAAAGTAGCTTAATTATTGGCTTGAGCAATATACTATGCGCACGTTTGGCTTGATTGGATACCCTTTAGGGCATTCCTTTTCACAAAAGTATTTTACTGAGAAGTTTGCCCAAGAGCAAATCACAGACGCTCGGTATGCGCTTTTTCCATTAGAAAATATTTACGATTTTGTGCATTTGTGGAAGCAAGAACCCACCTTGCAAGGCTTGAATGTAACCATTCCTTACAAGCAAGCCATTATTCCTTTTTTAGACGAAATCGACCCCATCGCCCAACGCATTGGGGCTGTCAATGTAATACAGAAAATGCCCAACGGGTGGCTCAAAGGCTTTAATTCTGACTATGATGGTTTTCTGGAAAGTTTGCGGTTCAAAGTTTGGGCAAAACCTCAAATCAATGCCTTGATTTTGGGTACGGGCGGGTCTTCAAAGTCAGTGCAAGCGGCTTTAGAGGATTTGGCAATCCCTTTTCAGTTGGTTTCGCGCGATCCACAAGCTCCTCAGGTACTGAGTTATGCAGAGCTTACGCCTACCTTGCTGCATAAATTTCATTGGATTATCAACACAACGCCGGTCGGGATGTATCCGGAAGTGGAAAATATGCCGCCCATTCCCTACGAAGGGCTAACCCGCGATCATTTTCTGTATGATTTGATTTACAATCCTGCCGAAACAGCTTTTCTGAAAAAGGGAAGGCTGCTGGGTGCTCAAATCAAAAACGGGTTGGAAATGCTACACCTCCAAGCAGATTGCGCTTGGAATATTTGGAATACCCCTGCGCCAAAATAGAGCAGGTGTCAAAATAGGCGCGTGCTTTTGTTTATTTTATAACGGGTTACATACAAAACAGTCATAAAAAAAGGAATAAAGGGAATTTTATACCTTACCAGCGACCCAAAATTGCCTGCCGCCATCGCAATTGAAAAAGCAAAAAATACTGAAAATACAAAGCCCATCAACAACAAAGGGTGTTCAATCCAAATCTGCGGCACCTTGAATAAATTACCCGAAAACACGATGCGCAGCGTGAGCAATAACAAAAGCGACGATTCTAAGGCTGAAAGAAACATCAAAGGGTTGCGGGCTTCAAAAATATAAGGCCGGTACAAAGAAAGCCATACGGCCTGTGGAAATTTTACCAGCATACTTCCCAAAGTGCCATCAAACTCACCTAAATCGTACCGCGAGCCGCCTTCGCGTTCGGCTACATATTTGAGCCATTCCGAACTTTCTTTGGCCGTAGCCGCTACGTTGTCTAAGTTATAGCGTGGATTTTCTTCGGCAATTTTATTGATGGCATACAAGCCCAGTGGCAAGGATGCAATAGCAAAAATAGGTAGTGAAATGGTGCGGATAAACCGCGAGCGGATGTTGGCTCGGTATTGCAAAAACAGCCAAACCGAAAGAGCTGGAGCAAAGCAAATGAGAATATAAATTTTGATGGCTATCAGTACACTTCCGCTGGTTATAAGTATCAAGCCATTGGTAAGCCAGTTTTTGCGTTTGAAAAAAATTTGGTGAAAACTAAAAAACAGCCAACCCAAAGCCCCCAAACAAAGGGAATCCTTCATCAACCCCGAACCCCAAAAAAACACCGATGGCACAAAAAATGTAGCAAAGGCAAGTTGTCGTTTTTGCTCCGGAAAATTATCAATAAAGGTGAGATACATAGCCCAAACCCCTGTAAAACTAACCAAGGCAAAAAACACCGCATCGACTGTGTAGGTGGCAAAAGTGAACAGATTTAAAAAGCCTGCCACCCGAATTACATTGAAAGTACCAGGATCGATGAAATAGTAAATCTTGCGCGTATATTCGTAGGTGAAGGGGTCATAATGCTGAGCCGGTCCAAAAATGATGGAAAAAGCAATCAAAGGCGACTCTTTAAAAGCCTCCCAAATATGTAAACTGTCGTTGAAAAAATTAAATGTGTCGCCTCCTCTGTAGTAAAACTGATAAACCAAACCCAGCCCAATGGCGCCTATGATTTTTACGTGAAGCGCAGGCAGATAATACCCCCGGATGGATTTATCTTGGATTCGATTTTGTCGCGAATAAGCAAACACATAGATAAAAATGAGATAAACAGGTGTAAGCAATAAATCCTGAAGGGTCATAAATTGAATTTTTGCAAAAATCGCTAATTTTATTCTATAAAAGTAAAAGAAAACTCCATTTGAGGTATTTTTTAGAACTTGCTTACCGAGGCACCGCCTACCACGGGTGGCAAATACAAGCCAACGCCCATAGTTTGCAGGCAGAAATCCAGCACAAAATGGGAATTTTGCTCAAGCAACCTGTGGAAATTGTAGCCAGCGGACGAACCGATACAGGCGTGCACGCAAGGCAGCAAGTGGTACATTTTGATAGTCCGCAAATACTCCAACCTGCTTTTTTGCACAAGCTGAATGCCTTATTACCCAAAGACATAGCAGCGTATCAATTGTATGAAGTACCTGCCGATTGGCACGCTCGCTTTACAGCCACCAGTCGCCGCTATGCCTATTACATTACTTCGCGCAAAGATCCTTTCGAGCAAGGTCTGTCGTTTTACTTGCCTTTGGCTTTGCAAGTATCGTTGATGCAACAAGCGGCTGCTTTGCTGCCCCAACAGGTCAACTACCAGAGTTTCAGCAAAGTAAAAACCGAGGTCAAACACTTTGATTGTCAAGTATTTGATGCAAATTGGCAAGTAGTGCCCGATGGCCTTGTTTTTCATATTGAAGCCAACCGTTTTTTGCGCGGAATGGTGCGCGCCTTGGTAGGCACCATGATCGAAGTAGGCAAACAAAAGCTAAGTTTGGAGAAGTTTGCCGCCATTTTTCAGCAACAAGATAGGCGTGCTGCCGGATGGGCTGCCCCGCCCGACGGGCTTTTCTTGGAAGCTATTACTTATCCACCTCTACCCGTGTCGTACTAATGAACACAAGGCAGAAAATATGTTTGTTATGTTGTTTGTGGTTTTTTCTGGCAAACACAGGCAGCCTTTGGGCCAAGGCCGATGCGCGGTCATTCGTTTGGGAACTTAGCTTTGCACAAGGCCACCAAGGGTTATTTAAAAAAGGTGAATCGTTGACTTTTTATGTCAAAATCAGCAATACTTCGCAGCAAGTGCAACAAGAAAAACTGTATGTAAAGCTGTGGAACAAAGAAAAGAAAACCATTTATTGGGCCGAGAAAAATGTTGTGCTCAAACCCGGGCAGCAAGTAGTCCTCCCGATTCGCTGTGCGGTCAAGCAAGCCGGATATTATACGGTTTTGGCTACGTTTGCCCGTCAACACAAAGCCCTGAGCACTTTATATGCCGCCGAGACCTTGCAGCCAACGATGGAAATCCCCGCCGATTTTGATGATTTCTGGCAACAAACCCGCACTCAACTGAAAAATATACCGCCCCAGTTCCAGCTCAAACTACAACCTCAATGGAGCACCCCGCAGTATGAAGTTTTTTTGCTCGAAATGAAAAGCTGGGGCGGGCTAACCATTCGGGCTTGGTATAGGCTTCCGCGACTGCGACATGGCAAAGTGCCGGTAATGGTGCAATTGCAAGGCTTAGGCTCACCGCTGATGCCTGCTAAGTTGCTTGCCACCGATCCACTGCGAGGTGTGCCAGCCCACTGGGCGGTACTTTCGCTCAACATCCGTGGACACGGCAATAGCAATGATAAAATTAGACTCCCCTGGCATCAATTTTTTGTTTGGCAAATCCTCAGCCGCGAGCACTACATCTATCGGGCAGTGTTGATGGATGCTGTACGTGCCATCGATTTTGTAAGTTCACGCCCCGAATTAGACCCCAATGCAGTTGCTGTGGAAGGTTGGAGCCAAGGAGGCGGCTTGGCGCTGATACTTACCGCGTTAGACAAACGGGTGAAATCTTGCTGGGCCGATGCGCCCTTTCTGACTGATTGGCGCAATCATTTTGCCCTGAATGCCATACACCAAACCCAGCTCAAGCAATACCTCTTGCTACAAAATACCCCCAACGCCCAGCTCAAGGTATATCGCACGCTGCGCTATTACGATGCGCTTCATTTTGTTCCTCGTATCCAAGTACCTATATTGATGAGTATTGGTCTGCAAGACAGAACCTGCTTCCCGTTGGCTGCTTTGCTGGCTTTCAAGAAAATACCTTATTCGGCCAAAAAAATAGTGATTTACCCATATGCCGAACACCGAGCCGGGGCTTCGTTGCAAACCCGTCGTGAGAAATTTCAGTGGTTGAAGGCACAATGGCCACACAAAGCAACTATTCTTTGACGAAATCGAAACTTTGCATATCTTTATGCGTTATTTATAATATCAAAACAATATCAAAATTATTTCACTATGAAAACAGAAGTTGATTTTCATCCAAGCTCAGGCTATACGATGCTTTTCGGCGTATTGGGGGCTTATTTGTTCATTTTTATTGGATTTGCAAGCGGTAACGGTTTCTTAGCTTTCTTGGCAGGATTGGTTTTCCTCGCTACGTTGTTTGTGTTGCCGGGCTTTTTTATCATTGCGCCTAACAACGCCCGGGTGATGATTCTTTTTGGAGATTACAGAGGAACGGTCAAACAAAATGGTTTTTTTTGGACAAACCCATTTATGACCAAACAAAACGTTTCGCTCAGGGCGCGTAACTTCGATACTGAAAAAATCAAAGTGAACGATAAATTGGGTAACCCGATTATGATTGGGGTCATCTTGGTGTGGCAGGTGCGCGATACTTTCAAGGCTTCGTTTGAAGTAGATAATTTCGAGAATTTTGTAAAGGTGCAAACCGATGCAGCTATTCGCAAAATGGCCAGCTTGTATCCCTACGATAATTTCGACGATGACCAAAAAGAAATCACCTTGCGATCAGGTGTAACCGAAGTAAACCACGCCTTGGAAGAAGAGGTGCGCGAACGCTTAGAAATTGCAGGCATTCACGTCATCGAGGCGCGCATTGGATACTTGGCTTATGCCTCCGAAATCGCCAACGCAATGCTGCGCCGCCAACAAGCCACTGCTATTTTGGCTGCCCGTCAGAAAATTGTAGAAGGTGCCGTTGGGATAGTAGAAATGGCACTCAACGAATTGTCCAAAAAGGAAATTCTACACTTAGACGAAGAGAAAAAAGCGGCAATGGTGAGCAACCTGATGGTGGTGCTTTGCTCAGACAAAGATGCCAGCCCTGTGGTCAATACAGGCACTTTGTATCAATAAGCGGTATTGATAAATGATACGCTACGATGTCAGCAAAGAAAAATTTTGCCCTTCGGTTAGACGAACAGCTGATGAAAGCTGTAGAGAAATGGGCAAGCGATGAATTTCGCAGTACCAATGGGCAAATCGAGTGGGTTATCCACCAAGCGCTGCGCCAAGCGGGTCGCTTGCCCGAGTCGGACGAAAAGCAAACGCCGCCCGAAACGCCTCCATCCGATTGAATAAATGTTTGGAAAAGGCTTTTGCCAAGTATGATACCAACGCTGCTCACACATCCACGAGCAGCGTTTTTTCTTTTTTTGTTCATACTGCCCAAGCTGACGGGTGATAGCTTTTCCGTAACTTTGCCCTTCTTTTTACCATCTTGAAACTATGCATTTAAAATTTTACCTCTTCAGCTTTTTCATTTTCTTAGGTATTCAGGGTCAGCTTTTTGCTCAAAACCCCAAAGGAAGCATTTCGGGGCAGGTTTTCGACACCAAGGGCGAAGTACTCTTATTTGCCAACGTGAGGTTGCTAAATACTATCGACAGCAGCTTGGTGAGCGGCGCGATTACCAACGCAGAGGGCTTTTTTCAGATAGAAGGCATCGAAAAAGGGGTTTATTGGCTGAGTGCTTCGCAGGTAGGCTACCAAACCACTTTTACAGAAGCCATCAACTTGGCCGCCGGGCAGTCCCTTTCGGGGATGTTGCTCGTATTGCCCGAAGACGTTCAACAACTGCAAAGCGTTGAAGTGGTGGCTAAGAAGCAACTCATCGAGCAAAAGCCGGATAAAATTGTGATGAACGTCGAAAATAGCATCATCGGTACCGGAATGAATGCCGCCGAAGTACTCAAACGCGCTCCCGGCGTAACGGTAGATCGCGACGGCTCGGTTGGCCTCAAAGGAAGAGACCAAGTACTGGTATTGATGGATGACAAACCCCTTTACTTGAACGCTGCCCAAGTGGGCAATTTGCTGAAAAGCTTGCCAGCCAACCAAATCCAATCCATCGAAATCATCACCAATCCTTCGGCCAAATACGATGCCGCCGGCAATGCAGGCATCATCAACATCAAACTCAAGAAAGGGGCTGCCGATGGCTTCAACGGAAGTGTAAATTTGAACTATGGCCAAGGCTATTATCCGAAAGCTACCGGTGGGTTTTCGCTCAACTATCAGAAAATGGGCTTTCGGGTTACAGCCCACTATGACTTGGCCTTTCGGCAAAACTTCGACGATGCCACTTTGGAGCGCCGTTTCAACCCTTTCAATGGATTGCCCCAAACCACTTTCTTGCAACGAGCCGGTTACCGCGTGCCCACTTTCACACATACGTTCAAAACCACCCTCGACTATACTTGGCGCGATAAAAACACCCTGACCTTGCTCGGCAGCGGCCTATTGTATGAGGCCAATTGGCGTGGGGGCAACCTAACGCAGGTAATCAACGATGCGGGTAATTTGCAGGAGCTTTACCTCACCACCGACCAAAGCCAAGACTATTGGCGCGATTGGAACGGCGGAATGGCCTATGTGCGCCGCTTAGACGATGCCGGAACGGCGTGGAGTGTCGAGGTGGACGGCAAATACTATGACCAAGCCAACCGGCAGAATTTCGTAACCCAGTTTGTGGATCTCAACCTCAATGCGACAGCCCCCAACTTTGTGCTCAATGGGCGCATTCCTACTTTGGTGAACCAACTGACCTGGAAAACCGATTTCACGAAAGTGATTAGCCCGGTGCATAAAATAGAAGCCGGACTCAAAGGCTTGTATGTCAGTACAGACAGCGATATTCGGTACCTCACCGAGACCGGCACGCTCGACTCTACCCAATCGAATTTCTTTAGCTATAAAGAAAACATCCACGCGGCTTATTTCTCGTGGCGCGGACAATGGCAGAAATGGGGCTTGCAAGTGGGTCTCCGTGCCGAACACACCCGCACCCAAGGCTTGCAGCGAACAATTAACAGTTCTTTTTCAAGAGATTACCTCAACTTGTTTCCCAATGTAGGTCTTCAGTACAAAGCCTCGGCCAACCACGAGTGGAATCTGCAATATAGCCGCCGCATCGACCGCCCCGACTACCAAAACCTGAATCCTTTTCAGTATTTCTTCGATGCGTTTAGCATTTATGCCGGTAATCCGT
>DMHB01000258.1 GCA_003449595.1 Microscillaceae bacterium
GTAAAAATACCTTTCCTCTGATTATTATGTTTGAAGTTTTTTTCGATGCACCACTTCAGGCCGTCATTATTAAACTTGAGGGTTTTTTAACGCCTGAAAATTACAAAATAGCTTGGAACAAAGTCATCGCACTACTGCTGGAGAAAAAATGCCATCTCATCTTAGCTGATGCGAGTCAACACAGTGTTATTTCCAAAGAAAATCAAGCTTGGTTCAAAGAAACTCTTTTGCCCCAAATTTCGCAGACTTCCGCTACATTAGGCAAACCCATTCGCTTTGCACGCATCGCATCAAATGATGTTTTCAATCAAGCGATTATGGAAAAGCTTTCTGCTTTCTTTTCAGATACCACCACCGAGGCGTTTTTTGACTTTAAACCTTGTAAATCACTCCAAGAGGCCAAAAGTTGGTTGATGCAACAAACCACTCCTGTAAAATAGTTTTTCTGAATACTTGGGAGGCATCAAAAGTTGATAGCGTATTCATTTGTATAAGCAAGATTTATTTATGAAAAGTTTTTTGTTGATATTGGTTCATAGCCTATTCGTTTCTATCATAATACAGGGTTGTGGCACACCCCCTCCTATTCCACCCTCCCCTTTGCTTAGCAAAAAAGCTGTCTTCAAGTATCGAAACCAAGAAATTCCACAAAGGCTCATCATACAAGGCGAGGCAAGTATATTGCTGCTCAATGTTGAGTTAACCTCTCGCGAAGCCTTTATTGCCTTTGAAGGACAACGCATTTTTGGTCAGATTGCAGACTTGCCTGCTCCCAATATTTATATCGACAAAAATGCCGACATCATCGGCAAGGCTACTGTGAGCGGCGATATTTTGGCACTAAGAAAAAATGATGGCCAATTACTTTGGAAAATCAAAGTGCTTCCCAATCAGTTGAAAGTAGCTGATAATGAGGAGTTTGTCAATGCACGTGAAATTATCAAGTTGGATAGTAACCGTATGAAGGTTACCTTGGCGGGAAAAGAATTTGCGCGAGTGAGGTTTAAAGACAAACAAATTACCATTGAAGTTGGCAAAAATATCTTAGAAACTCCCGCTGATAGAAATTCTTTTGCTTATGGATTATTTATGTTAGCCGATATTCCTAAAGAATACCGTTATGCACTGATGACCGAACTGCTCTATCGTAATCTTTAAAGTAACTGTTAAAAATTTTCACTACTTGGTAGAATTTCAAAAGGCTGCCCGGTAAATGAGTTGAAATAAATTCCTAAATCTCTCATATCCTCATCGCCTTCTTCATAAAACCATTTGATATCTACTTTAAATTTATCACCCGGCAAATCATTTAAAATTTTGAGTAGCCTCACAATCATGGCAGAGGTACCGGTATTAATATAAATAAATTGAAATTTAACTTCCAAACTTCCTCCCTCAGGCTGCTCGCTGTAAGCTTGCAAACTTTTTAGCAAAGCACCATAAAAATCTTCGGTATCTTCAGGAATCGAAACCCCTCTGATGTTTACAACACCTGTTTGAGGGTCAAAAAACATGTAAGGAGTAGATTCTGTACGCTCGATTGAGATTTGGGTTGGTGAATCCATAGATTACTATTTGGCTAATGAATTTAAATTTTTAAACCAATCAATAAAATATCATCCATTTGGCGATTATCGCCCATCCAATCCGTAAGTGTTTTATCTAAAACTCGTCTCTGCTCTTGAATTGGCTTTTTATGATGTTCAAAAATAAGCTCTTTCAATTTGTCTTTTCCAAATTTTCTACCTTTTGGGCCTCCAAACTGATCTTGGAATCCGTCCGAAAAAATATAAAAATAACTTGACTCATCTTGAGGTAACTCGAAGGTATATTTCTCGAAGAATCTTCTTGCATCTTTTTGTAACCCTCCAATAGGTAATTTACAGGACATAAAATCGTGGATTTCGCCATTTTGCACCACTAACAAGGGCCTTCCTGCACCGGCAAACTCAAGCACTCGTTTGTCTAAATCGACCATACATAGGGCAATATCCATGCCGTCGCGGTTGTCGGTTGTTTCTTGTTGTAGCGTTCGGATAATATTGTCGTGAAGCAAATCGAGTGCTTCTTGCGGATCTGTTATCTGCTGAAATTTAATGATAGAATTCAGGTGGTCATTGCCTACCATCGACATAATGGCACCCGGTACTCCGTGACCCGTACAATCTACCGCAGCCAGTACAGCCCGTCGTCCTATCTGTGCAAACCAATAAAAGTCGCCACTTACAATGTCGCGAGGTTTGAAAATAATGAAGTGTTCGGGAAAAGCCACGGTAATATCGCGTTCAAAAGGCAACATTGACTCTTGGATACGCTTTGCATAGTTAATACTGGAGGTGATGTCTTTATTTTTACGTTCTATCTCACTCACAGCTACTTCCAAGGTCTGGTTTTTCTTTTGAATCGCCTCGTGTTGTGCTTCAATTTTTTCTTTTTGCTCTTGGAGTTCTTTGCTGGCTTGTTCAATTTCTTGCTTTTGTTTTTCAAGAATTTGATTGATCTTTTTGCTGACCCTATTACTTCGGTATAAAATCACCACTGTTACCAAAATTAGTCCTAATGCAATTAAAGAAAAAAGGAGGATAAGGTTGGTGCGTTCGATACGATCTTGCTGAATTTGCCTGTCTTTGCTGAGCAGTAACAATTCAGTTTCGGTTTGTTTCTGTGCTGCTCGAATGTCTTCTATTTGTGCAGAGCTTTTTTCTTTGAAATAATCTTCTTTAGCCGAGGAATAAAGTTGGTAGTATTCGTAGGCTTTGCGATAGTTTTTTAGCTCGGCATACACTTGCGAAAGCCCTAAGTAGGCTTTTTGTACTTCAAATTTATCATTTTCATTATTAGCCACCACCAATTGTTGTTGATAGTACTTTAAGGCTTCATCGTATTGGTTTTTTCTGAAGAAACACTCACCTATTCTATTCAAATTGTAAGTAATTATCTTTTTCTTCCCGGTAGAGTCTGCCTTGCTCAAGGCTTCAAGGTGATAGAATAGCGCTTGATCATAATTGGCTTGGTTGTAATACAACACGCCAATATTGGTAAGAACTACTGATACCCCATAAGTATCATTCAACTCTTTGCGCAATTTGAGCGCCTCTTTGTAGTATTCAAGTGCTTTTTGAGATTCGCCTTGTCTGACAGAAACATTGCCTAAGTTATTGAGCGTAGTAGCAACTCCTTTCTTATCTGGAAGGCTTTTTTTGATATCTAACACCTTCAGGTATAATTCGGCTGCAGTAGAAAGTAATCCCTGCCCTTGATAGATATTGGCTATATCTTCTTGAGAGGAAGCTATGGCTTCTTGAAAATTATTTTTTTCAGCTATTGCAAGAGACTGCTCAGCATATTTTTTAGCTCTTAATGGCTCAATTACGCTGTATTCTTTGTAAAGGGAGTGTAATATACGGATGGTGCTTGTATCGTTTTTAGAGTCTTTGAGCATGCGCTCCAATCGCTCGATACGGCCTGCTTGTTGTGCGTATAAAGAAGTAAAGTTGAAACAGATAGTGCATCCCAGGCAGCATAAAAATAAGGATAGAATGACTATATTCTTTTTTACCGTCATCGGGATGAATCAAATCTAAGAGAATAAAAAAATTAAGTGTAAAAAAACTCAGAGCGCCATGTTAGTCTTCAGGTTCAAAAGAAAACATATTAATTTTTAAACCGGTATCTTTCATATAATCTTCAGCTTCTTCTGCGATGCTGTCATCATCTTCGGGGTAATACCAGTTGACAGTTACTTGACTACCTTTTTCTTCATACTTTTTCAGAACGCGCAAAACATCTAAAATACTTCTTGAAGAGCTTGTATTGAAATAAGTTAACCTGAAATTGAACGTAAGCGATTTGTTTACTTCTTTAAAATATTGCTCTAACCAGTTATTGATTGCATTGTAAAACTCGCTGGTATCTTCAAGATAAGACTCCCCTGAAATTTCGCATACACCAGATTGGGCATTTAATTTAACATTAGGAATAAAATAAACACCACTTTCTCCTTTGATTTCTAAATTTTCCATCTTTATGTGAAAAAATTGTGTGTAATAAATTGAATGTATTCTTTGATTTTCTGGATACAATGTACTACAAAACTACAATATAATTTTATTCTTCGTTATCGTCAGCAGCATTTTTTTCCACATTTACCGAGATTACAAAAAATGCGTAATCGCCCTGTAATTCTTTGATTTTCATTTCGATGCGGTTGTCCGAGGTAAGTGCTACTTGTACTAAACCAATGCCGGCCCCACGGCTTTCTTCTTCTGAAGGCGCATTGCGTAGAGTTCTCTTGTATTCTCTCAGGGCTTCACGGTCTAATGAATTGACAATTTCACATTTTTCTATCAAAAGAGGGACTGAAGACTTGTAAACCAAATTACCAGTAATAAGTGTAAAATACTTGTCACTTTGGGTAATTACTAAAGTGCCTACCTTGTCTTTATTACCAAAATAATTTACTTCTTTGGAGTAATAAAGTACATTTTGAGCCAATTCCATAAAAATGGCAAATACTTTTTTCCCAACCTTTCTATTTGATTGTAATTTGGTACGAATATCTCGGCTAAATTCGGCTAATAATACATCTGTTAGAGGTCCTTTATAAGACAGTAACACATTATCTTGACTTATTTGCGCGTGGTATTCAAAAAAATTAAATGCATTGGAAGCAGTCATACAACTTGGGGGCTTACAAGTGAAAAATTGAGTAGTCTTATAAACGAACACCTAATAAGGTAATGTCGTCTCTTTGCTCGGCTTTTTGTTGAAAATTTTCTAATTCTTGCAATAATTTAGCTTTTTGGGTATCGAAAGCAAGTTGGTGGTTTTGCAATAAGAGGGCTTCTAAACGTTTTTCTCCAAATTTTTTACGATTGGGATTAGGGTTGTCGGCAAATCCATCTGAATACATATAAAGAATTGCCCCTTGAGGTAAAACTAACCGGTGGTTGGTAAATTTACGCTCGGCTTCTCGCTGCCACCCTCCAATAGAAAACCTGTCGCCTTCTATTTCCTGAAATAACCCACTTTCAATGTAAAATAAAGAACGTTTAGCTCCCGCAAAGGTAATATGAAATTCTTGATTTTGTTTTTCTATAGAACACAAAGCAACATCCATACCATCGTGGTTCTCATTGGTAGTTTGATTTAACCTTTGACGAATACCTTGGTGCAATAGTTCTAAAATGACTCCTGGTTCTGTTATACCTTGGTTAGCAGTGATTTCATTCAGCATAGAGTGGCCAATCATCGACATAAAAGCCCCGGGCACTCCGTGCCCTGTGCAATCGGCTACAGCCAGTAGTACTTTTTCTTCTATGTTGGTCAACCAATAAAAATCGCCTGATACAATATCTTTGGGTTTGAAAATGACAAAACTTTCCTGGAAATGACTATTAAAGCTATCGATGGTTGGTAAAATCGCTTGCTGGATATTTTGCGCGTAATTAATACTTGCGGTAATAAGTTTGTTCTTGCGATCTATTTTAATATTTTGCTCTCTGAGAACTTCTTGGGTGGCTTGAAGCTCTTCCATGTTTTGCCTAATTTCTTCTTCTTGCGCCCTTAGTTCCTCATAACTTTGACGGAGTGCTACTTCTTGCTCCTTCATTTTTTCGTAGGCTTTTTTCAGCACTACTTCATTGGCAGCCATTCTTTTATTTTTCACTTCAAGTTCTTCGCGCGCTACTTCCAATTCAGCTTGTTTGTGTTCCATCGCCTCCTGGGTCGTAATCAATTCTTCCATATTTTGGCGCATTTCTTCTTCCTGTGCGCCAAGTAGTTCGTTTTGTTCTTTAATTTCATTAATTAGGTTGCGGCTTTCGCTGATATCGAAGGCAAGTTTGATGATTTTGTAAATATTCCCTTCTACATCGCGCACAGGCGTATAAACAGCATTGATCCAAATACCTTCGCCTTTTTTATTGAAGCGAAGATGCTCACCTGTCTGAGATTTACCTTCGGCTAATTGCTGCCAGAAAAACTCGTATTCGTAGCTTTGAGCAAATTCAGCGCTTACAAACATTTTGTGATGGAGCTTACCAATATCATGAGCGCTATAACCATATAATTGGAAGAAAGAGTTGTTAGCATTTAATACATACCCTTGTGGGCTAAACTCAATTTTAAGAATAGGGCTGTTATTGATAGCATAGAGCTGACCTTCGAGTTCGTTTTGCGCTTCACGCATTTGGTTTTGCACTTCTATCAAGTAGTCCATGTTCTGGCGCATTTCTTCTTCTTGTGCTTTCAACAGCTCTGTTTTTTCGCGTTGTTGCTCATAAGCTCTTTCGAGGATGGCTTGGCTGCGGCGAATTTTACCGTCTTGTTTTTTCATCGCTTCCAGTAGCTCTTTGGTTTCGGTGATGTTGAAAGCCAATTGGATGATCTTGCGGGGTTGGCCGAGTATGTCGCGGACGGGAACAAATACAGCATTGATGAATACAGGATTTCCATCTTTATTGTTGAAAGTAAATTCTTGTGCTGTTTGGTAAGGATTTTCGCTATTGTGCGCCCCTGCGTGTTTGAAAAACATGGTGTCAACTTTTGGAAACAAGTCTTGTATAGCCCAACGTTGTTCAATCACTTCTGCTATACTCATTCCAAATAGAGCCGCAAAACTATCATTGACTTGCAGCAAATCTCCTGCGATACTGTATTCGGCCTTGGCAATAGAGCTGCTATTGATGGCCGCCAATTGTGCGTCCAGCTCTAATTGCGTTCGCTCCATTTCTTCTTGCGTAGCAACCAGCTCCTCCATATTTTGCCGCAACTCTTCTTCTTGAGCTTGCAACATTTCTTTCTTTTTGGTTTCTTCCTCCAGTAAATCTTGGAGTTTCAGTTGCGCATCTTTCAACTCGGTCGATTGTGCTTCTAATTGCAGGGTTTTTTGCTCCAATTCGATGGTTCGCTCGCTTACTTTGCGGTTTAGTTCATTGCGCTGGCGGCGTAGCCTTCGGCCATACAAGCGTGCCGTAACAAACAGAAAACCAATACTGAACAACAAATACACAAAATAAGCTAACCAAGTGCGGTACCAAGGTGGTAATATTTCAAATTGGAAAGTTTCTACAGGGCTGATGTTCCCGTTTACATCTCTGGCGCGCAATCGTAAAGTATAAACACCTTCGCGGAGGTTGGTGTATTCTTTCTCTGATTGGGTTGTCCATTCGGACCAATCGGTTTCAAATCCTTCTAAAAAATATTGATACTCAGTTTTTTCGGGCGCACTAAAGCTTGTTGCTCCAAACTGTACTTTAATGGCATTATACGCAAAGGGTAGAACGAGTATTTTGGCCTGCTTTTCAAAAATATTGCCCTTGTTATCAACATGCCACCCGCCAAAAAATACACTATCAGCTTTGGAGTGGTCGTCGATAACCTTATAAATAAATGCCTTCAAAGAATTGTTTTTCGAACGATTGGCACCTGCTTCACGCTGATAGACGTAAATTCCATACTGGGTTTGAAAAAACACACTTTCTTGGGTAACAAATACGCCATTAGCTTTGCGGATAAGTCTGAAACTCGTTTCATCCCACATCCATCCTTGGGCTTCGGGTTTACCCAACAAAAGGCCATTTTCGAGTATGACCCAAACCTGTTTGCCATCGGCTACCAAGCGCTTGACAGCTATATTTTTCTTGTTGGTTTTGAAATTAGCTGCCCAATCAGGGTGCATCGAAAACTTGCCCTTAGAGGCTTCATAAAGAAAAATTCCGTTTTCGGTAGCAAACCACACTTGTTCATTTACCCAGCAAGGATGGTTGTTGATGTCGGCAGGTAAGCCTTGTGCTTTCCCTAAGGGCGTTACTTTCTGAACCTTGAAATCGTCTGTAAAAGTAATCAGAGCCAAACCACCGGCTTCTTGAGAGGCCCACAAATTGCCTTGGTCATCTTCGCAGAGGTAGTTGAATTCGTCGTTTTCAATTAGGGTGCTTTGTACCTCCCACTGGCCGCCCTGTTTTTGTAATACAAACAGCCCTTTTTGGGTAGCTACCCACACCTTTTCAGGATGTTTTTTGCTTTGCAAAAGCGAATTAACAGACTGCCCCAAAACAATATTTTTCTTGATTTCGCCTTGCTCTACCACATACACACCTTCTAAGTGGCCTGACAACAAAGTTTCATCCACAGAACACACATCTGTAGAAAACCCGGCAGCGCCTTTCAGCACCTCGAAAGAAGGCTTTTCATTGCCTTTGGGCAGAGGCATTTGCATTAACCCTAATGAAGAGGCCACATACAGTTTGCCTTGGTGGATGAGTGTGCGGTTCAAAAAACCCACTACACCCATTCGCTCGTCCATCAAAGTAAAAGGACTATTGATTTCAATATAAGCCAACCCATTGCCTAAGGCTGCCCATAGATTCTGGTTCTTATCGATATGCAAAT
>DMHB01000470.1 GCA_003449595.1 Microscillaceae bacterium
GATTATTTTGAGCAAAGCTGTTTTGCGTTGTTCTACACGGTCTTTGATGAGTTGTTCTCTATCGACTACTACTTCTTTTGTTTTCACCAAACTATCTACTTCCACCTCTTCTTCGCGCAGCGAACGTCGCCAGTTATCGGCCAATTGACGGTTACCCCATTGTTTTTGAAACTCTCTTTTACCCAAGGCTACTGCGGTTGTATTGTAAAAATACCAAGGGCCAGCCACATTCTGGGAAGAAGCCAAACTACTGCCGCTGGTCTTCCTTTTGGCCGCTTGTTTCGCAGCCTCAGCTTCCAAGCGTTCTATTTGGTCTTGACGCTGCCGTTCTTCTATTTGGAGTTCGTAACTCAGTCGGGCTTGCAAGGCATTGCTATCCAATCGCGCATAGCGAAGTAGGCTATCTTGCAAACGCACAGTATTCAGGTTCGAAACAAATTTGTCGAGCACTTTATAGCGTCTTACAATGCGGTCGTAATTTTCGGCATCTTTGGGCAAGTTGGTAATGGCACTGTCATAATATTGTTTGGCTTTCTCGTACCGTTGCAGGTTGTCGTAATGAATTTCAGCTAATTTGAGATAAGAATAAGCTTTTTGGGAAGGGTTGGCACTTACCGAGGCTGATTTTTGAAGATGCAACACCGCCTTGGCAAAGTCTTGACGGCGAAGCTCAAAAATCCCCATTTCATAATAAATTTTGTCCTCAAAATCCTTGTTTTTTGAATCAGCTAAGAGTGTTTTAAAATATTTTTGAATTTTCTTTTCATCCTTAGCCGTTTCAATCGGGAAAACCTGTGCCATTGAGAGTTTGGAGTAGAAAATCATTTCATAAGTTGGGTTGTTGACCAGCACCTTTTTATAATAGCCCAAGGCTTCGTTGGGGCGGTTAAATTCGTGGAAAATTTGGCCTAAGATGAAATAAATCCTACCTTTTCGCTCGCCGCGGTGCATCAATGGCACAGCACGTTCCAAGTATTTGGCAACAGCTTTGTAGTTATTTAGCATTCTGAAGTATTGTGCACGCGTAAGGTTAAATTCTGCTAAATTCACCTTATTTAGATTTTCCCCTTTTAAAAAGTTCATCACTGTTTTAGCATCGCCCATTTGATTTAGTGCTAAAAAAGTGCGCATCAAGTTGATTAATGAACGGTGCACAGCACTTTCTTCCAAGCCTTTGGTATTTACGTATTTAAAGGTAGTAATCGCATTTTCATAGTCCTGCATATAAAACCGCGATCGTCCCACTAATTCGTAGCTGGCACCCACCCATTTGCTGTAAGGATGAAAATTGATAACCATTCCACATTTTTTGATACAGTCTTCCATCACTGTTTTCACCTTCGATAGTTGATTGGAATCGTTGGGCGGAATTACATCCAGTATTTTATTGTAGTCGTCTTTGCGCGACAAGAATAACTCTTTCTCAGCTTCTTTCATTTTTTCACGAGCCAAGAAGAAAGCGTTGTATTTGGCCGTAATATTGTGATAAGAACGCCCCATAAAACTATTATTTTCGGGCGAACAGCTAATAAGCAAAAGTCCAAAACTTGTGAACAATAATAGGAATCTAAAATAGGATGTTGGCATTCGTGAGGTTTGTTAAACAACGCAGTCGGCACAAATCAGGATTATGATGGATAATCTTTATAAATTTGTGTGCTTATTACAAAAATAGAAAAACTTTGAAACAGAGGAAGACCCTTTATGAATGGATGACCACAAAGTATTTGTTCATCATTCGCAATGAAGACAATTATGATGAAAAGGCTAACCTGGTAGCCAATCCTGCCAAAATCATCTTTTTTGCGGCTTGTTTGATTGCTTTTATTACTACATTGGGCTTTTATTTTGGTAAAATGGTCTATAACCGACCCATTTATAATACGGTAACTGAGGCGCAATTAGCCAAAAAAATTCAACAATTGGCCTATGTCCTCGATTCTTTAGAGCAAAAGATAAATGCCAATTATCATTATGCCAATGTTGCCAAGAATGTATTGGGTGAGCAAACCAAATATTTGAAAGATGAAATCGACGTATTCAAAATTGATAGCCTCACCAAAGCACGGGCATCCCGCAAAAATACGACAACCGACACTATTGATTTGGATTATTTGGATGCCATCGACTTGAAACTTCGCAAAGAAATAGAAGGAAACCTTACGGGTAAGTCTAATAAAGAAACTGAAAAGAAATCTCAAAACAACACTACTTTGGTGTTTGGAATTCCGCTTGAAGGAACTCCCGAAGGAAATTACGAACCCAAATCTCGATTTTTAACTTTGGTAGCAGTACAACCTGAGGCTTCTGTTTATGCCACTGCTGCCGGCACGATGGTAGCTATTCAGGCAACTGAAAAAGAGGGCTTGCTAATGGTTGTTCAACATAACAACGAATATCTTAGTTTTTACAAAAATTGCGCTGCTGCGTCTAAAGCGATCGGTGAAAAAGTGAAAGCCGGCGAAATCATTGGAAAATTAGGTAAAAACGAAAAAAAACTATACTTTAGTATTACACAAGCAGGCAATGCTGTCAACCCTGAACAATTGATAAAACTCAAATAATGGTCGGAAATTATAAAAATTAACGTGTATGTTCGGAGCTAACAAAGAAAAAGAGCAAGATGTGGTCATTTCTACCACCGATTTGACCAATGCAGAAGTAAGAATTGGCCGGGGTGCCCACCTCAAAGGCAATATTGAGGCACAAGGTCCTGTAAGGATTGATGGAAAGCTGGTAGGCGACCTCAGCAGCAAAGGGAAAGTTGTATTAGGTGAAACTGCCGGTGTGGAAGGAACAATTATTGCCCAGAACGCCGAAATTTCAGGGCAATTCAAAGGTATGTTAGAAATCAGCGAAATGCTGGTTATCAAAGCCACTGCTCAAATTGATGGCGATATTTTTTGCAAAAAAATGGTGATGGAAGCAGGGGCTACCTTTATGGGCAACTGCCGTATGGGGTTAGAAAATGCAGGAACAGGCCAATATGCCAATGCCGCAACCAAGAGCAGCAATGGAGCACTCAAAAATCAAGAAGCCATTTAATGATTATGCCCGTTTTTCGGGTATAGCTGTTCAATTTTTTGTAACGATTTTGTTAGGTGTTTGGGGTGGAATGGCCATCGACCGCTATTTCGCCCTCAAAACGCCTGTATTCACGGCTATCCTTGCCTTGTTAGCCGTGGTTGGAGGGGTGGTTTCTGTCATCCTTCAAGTAACAAAAAACAAATAAGCCCTATTACTCCCGCGCAATTCCATTTAGTTGTAAATCTATCGTATCAAATCTGAGCGGGGGAAACCCTCTTTGTTTTATGCGCCTTTTTTACGACCTTGCTTAGGTTATGCAGCGAAGACATTTTATTAAATTAGGTTCTGTTGTACTCCTCCCTTGGGTGTATGGCTGTGGAACAGAGTACGATCCCATCGACACCGTAGCTTACCCTATTCAGTTACAATCTGATATACAAACCGGCCATTTAATTTGGCAAGCAGCCCAATTTCCGTGGGTAGAAACCTCCCGAAAAAAACCCTATGATGTGTTAGTCGTGGGGGGCGGAGTAGCCGGGCTTTCGGCGGCTTATGCTTTGCGAAACACTGATTTATTGGTATGCGAACTTTCCGATCGTTGGGGAGGTACCGCAGGAAGCCAGGCATTCAAAGGCTTGGAAATGTGCCAAGGGGCGCATTACGACTTGACCTACCCCGATTATTTCGGAGCGGAAGCTATGGAAACACTTACCGAATTGAATGTGGTGAAATTCAATACTGCGTCGCGCCGGTGGGAATTTGTAGATAAACAATGGATCATTGACGACAAGACTGAATCACTTTGCTACTCGGGCGGTTATTATCGTGAAGATGTATTGCCTGATAGCCCAACTCTTGAGCCTTTTTTCGAGCGGATAAATTCATTCATTGGGCAAATGAGGCTACCCACACGGCTGATTGATCCGAAACTACATCCTTTGAATACCATCAGTTTTGAACAATATCTCCAGAAAGATTTTGTATTGTCGGATGAACTGGTGCGGGCTATCAATTACCAGCTGATGGATGACTTCGGAGGACAGATGCAAGAGGTTTCGGCTTTGGCCGGAATCTATTATTATGCTGGTCGGCCTTATTTCAACGAGCAAAATGAGACTTTCTCTCCCCCAGAGGGTAATTTTTATTTTGTTAAGAAGCTAATGAATCAATTACCACCTGACAAGCTTCGGCTGAAGCATTTGATCAAGAAAATTGAAAAAAAAACAGATGTATTTGAAGTAGAAATCATAGATGTGGCTGCCAAACAACGCCAGTTGATTCAAGCCAAAGCAGTGGTGTATGCAGGTCAAAAACACGCTTTGAAATATGTTTTCCCGCAAGATTATAAGCTGTTTGAGCACAACCAATACAGCCCTTGGGTAGTCATGAATTTCGTGCTACACCCGAAGGCAGATCTGCAAGGCTTAGACGGTATTTTTTGGCAGAATGAAGTGGTCGCAGGCAAACGTCCTTTCTTAGGATTTGTAGATTCGGCGGCGCAAACGCCCCAAGCAGCTTACCGCACGTTGACTGCTTATTTCTGTTTTAGTCCACAAGACCGGGGTGGGCTTTTAGATTTCGAGAAAAAGGCCAACGATTTAGCCAACGACGCAGCCGAGCGGATTAGCAGCTATTTCAAGGTTTCCAAAGCCTATTTTGACAAGCAGGTGGTCAAAGTATTTGTCAACCTGATGGGACACGCCATGCCTATCCCGACAACGGGTTATTTGTTTGCCGATAAAAATGCCCAACGAAGCGAGAAAGGAATGATATATGCCGGCGTTGACAACAGCCGTTTGCCTTTATTTGTAGAGGCGCTCGATTCGGGATTGGAAGCCGCCAAGCAAGTGAAGAACTTTTTGAAAATGGCCTAAACTAAATAAGACCTCGCTCACCGAAAGGTCTTATTTAGTTGAAAGGCTTTATTTTTTCTTTTTAGGTTTTTCGTCTTGTTTTTCTTCTTTGGCCTTGGTTTCTTTCTTGGCTTTAGGGGCTGTCTCTTTAGCAGGTTTTTCTATTTTTTTAGTTTCTTTGGCTGGCTTTTCTGGTGGTTGCTCTGCCTTTGCTTTCGGCGCTTTTTTGGCTGGTTTTTCTTCTTCAGCGACCACTTCTTCTTTTACTTTTTTAGTTTTGGAAGTGGCTTTGGGCTCTTCAGTGTTCTCCTTTTCTACAGGTTTGCTTTCTTCTTTGGGTTCTTCAAATACTTCGGGGGCATATTTAAGCAGAACGCTATACCAATTGGCCAATTTTTTTATATCGGAGGGGTACACCTTTTCGGGATCATATTGCGGAAGCACTTCGGCTAAGAAATTATTCATTTCGGCAGCCGATGATTGAGACGAAATAGGCAACTTATCTTGAAACTTAGCCTTGATTTTTACCAATACTTCACCCAGTGGTGCAGAGCCTTCCCCGTCTGTTGTGTAAATAGAAACGTCTTTCAAAACAGAAACGCGGCTGTTGGCACCGGCTACAAATTTGGTTCTTTTGTCGTCTAACGATTCAACAATGACACCGGCACGGGTGGGTTTTAGGATTTTGAATAAGCCTTGTTTCCCTGAAATCGAGGCAATTTCTTTAAGTTCCATCAGTGTATTACTAATTAATGAGCGTACTTAATTTTCAGTGTGCAAATATAGTGGCTTTCTGTATTTATTTACGTTTTTTGTTCGGCTGCTGTGTTGATTTGTGCAATGTAGTCCAAAATTCCTTCCATTCCATTCCCGTTTACAGACGAAGTAACGAAATGAGGCGGGATTTCTTCCCAATCTTCTTTCAGTTTTTTAAAATATACGTCCAACCTTTTTTGGGCTTGTGTTTTGGTGAGCTTATCTGCTTTGGTAAAAACCAAACAAAAAGGTACTTGGGCTTCGGCCAACCAGCGCATAAAATTCAGGTCAATGGCTTGGGGTTCGTGGCGTGTATCGATAAGCAAAAAAACATTGTAGAGATTTTCGCGCTTGAGTAAATAATTTTTAATCATTTTCTCCCATTTAGCACGTTCGGTCTTGCTCACTTTGGCCCAGCCATAGCCGGGTAAGTCAACTAAATACCAAAATTTATTCACTAAAAAATGGCTAATTAACTTGGTTTTGCCGGGCTGTTGCGAAGTGTGTGCCAGTTTTTGCCCTATCAAGGCATTGATCAACGACGACTTCCCTACGTTTGAGCGGCCAATGAAGGCATATTCAGGAAGGGTAGGCTCGGGGCATTTTTTATAATCTGTATTGCTGCTAATGTATTGGGCTTGCATAAGGAGGCAAACAATGGGTTTCTTAAGAGTTGGATGTTCGGGCAGTTTTTTTCTTATGGGCTATGGTTTGGTTGCGGTGTGCCCACAAATAAAAACAAGCATAACTTCGATAAGGTTGCCAAGCGGTAGCCTGCTCGGTAATGGCTTCTAAAAGGGCTTTTCCGGTTTGAGAAATGTTATACAAATCCTTGATTGCCAATTGAATACCCAAATCGCCGACAGGCAAAACATCGGGACGCACCAAGGTAAACATCAGGAGCATTTGAATAGACCATACGCCTAAGCCTTTGATGGGTTGCAGGTAGGCAATAATTTCTTGGTCGGTCATCGGGCTTATATGAGCAAACGATAAATCTTGGCTTTGGGCAAAATTAGCTACGTGTTGCACATAGGTAGCCTTGGCCTGCGACAACCCTACAGCCCGTAAGTCGGCGATAGGAAGGGATAGAAGCGCTTCGGGTGTCGGATAATTGGCCTCGAACAGCTTACTAAATCGTGCCCAAATGCTATCGGCTACTTGGGTTGACAATTGTTGCCCTACGATGGCGCGCAGCAAAGACACATAAACATCTTGCTTGGGAGTAGGCAGCGCGATGTTTCCCATAGTTTGTAGCACCTGCGCCAATTGGGGGTCTTGGGCAAGGGTGTGGGCAAAGTCGGGATGTGTAAAATTTGACATAGAACTCAATGAATAATCCATAAAGGTAAGCAAAATCGGGCTATTGTTTGGTATGCGATGCCCATACAGCCTTTATGTATGGCGTTGTGCCCATAGCTTTTGCAGTTGTTGGCTGCTACTTTTCAGGGCTTGGCGCAAAGGCAGTAGGTGAGTTAACAAGCTGGCGATCCAACGGTTGATGCGCCCCGGAATGAAAAAGGGGCGTTTGCCCAAT
>DMHB01000347.1 GCA_003449595.1 Microscillaceae bacterium
CTTTTCTTGATCTACCAGCCTAATGAAATCGGTGGCCATGATTTCAATCATCCGAAACTGCGCCGACTGAAACCCACTGGCAGGCAGCAATGCCATCCGAAACTGCCGAAACTGGTCGATGTCCATACCATCAATCATAATTTCGAACGAGTGGCTCAGGTGTTTAAAATACCGATTGATGCGTTGCATTCTTTCAAGCAGAAAAGCTGGCTTTACTTCTTCGGCAGCCGCTATTTGGTCTATTTCCCAGATGATAATTTTGAAATACAGCTCGGTAATTTGATGATAGACAATGAAAATCATCTCGTCGGGAAACTGTGTGCGTGGGTTTTGCAAGCTCAGGAGGGTGTCTAAGTGGATATATTCCCAATACTTAAGGTATTTGCTGTGCAGCAAGCCTTCCAAATTGTCTAATAGGCTTTGTCCGGTAAGGTTGTATTTAGCGCCCAATTCATCGAGGCGTTGCATAATATGTGGATCGAGCGGCGATTGGTTTTCCATTGCTAAAAATCGTTCGTTTTTGAGATGAAAAAAGCTAATTTTGTGAAGCGTCATTCAAAATTAGGACAAAAATACCATGAATACCCAAGATATTGCTAATCCTATTCAGATCAGCCAAAAGCCAGACCTTTTCGAGTCTCCTGATTTTTACCAAATCGATGATTTGCTCACCGACGAGCAAAAAATGGTGCGCGAAACGATGCGGGCATTTGTAAAGCGCGAAATCAGCCCTATCATCGAATCTTGTGCGCAGTCGGCTTATTTTCCAAGTTTTATCGTGCGCAAGTTTGGCGAAGTAGGGGCTTTCGGGCCAACCGTACCGCCGCCCTACAACCCCAATGGAGGACTGGATTACATAGCCTATGGCTTGATGATGCAAGAAATCGAGAGAGGCGACTCAGGAATGCGTTCTACTGCCTCGGTGCAAGGATCGCTGGTGATGTTTCCGATTTATCAATACGGCAGCGAGGCGCAACGCCAAAAATATTTACCCAAGTTGGCCTCAGGTGAAATGTTGGGCTGTTTTGGGTTGACTGAGGCCGATTTTGGCTCAAACCCCAGCGGTATGCGCACTCATTTTGAAGACAAAGGCGATCATTATTTGCTGAATGGCAGCAAAATGTGGATTTCCAACTCTCCAGAAGCCGATATTGCCGTGGTTTGGGCCAAGAATGAAGAAGGGCGTGTTCACGGACTGATTGTAGAACGGGGTATGGAAGGCTTTTCTACACCCGAAATTCATAACAAATGGTCGTTGCGGGCAAGTTGCACCGGCGAGTTGGTTTTTGACAATGTAAAAGTGCCCAAAGAGAACCTATTACCCAATGTATCGGGACTGAAAGGGCCAATGTCGTGTTTAGATAATGCCCGTTATGGCATCAGTTGGGGGGCCATCGGTGCTGCGATGGATTGCTACGATACCGCCCGCCGCTATGCCTTAGAGCGCATTCAGTTCGACAAGCCCATTGCAGCGTTTCAGCTTACGCAGAAGAAATTGGCCGAATTGCTCACCGAAATCACCAAAGCCCAGCTGGTAAGTTGGCGTTTAGGCATACTCAAAAATCAAGGAAAGGCGACCACCGCACAAATTTCATTGGCCAAACGCAACAATGTGGCGATGGCTTTGAACACAGCGCGCGAAGCCCGTCAGATTTTAGGCGGAATGGGCATCAGCGGCGAGTATCCTATTATGCGTCATATGATGAACCTCGAATCGGTGGTAACCTATGAAGGCACTCACGACATCCACTTGCTGATTTTGGGACAAGAAATTACAGGTATTCCGGCTTACCGATAAGTAAAATGGCTCAAACCCCACAACGCTCTGTTTTTCTGCGTGCTTCGTGGAAACACCTACTGATGGCCAACTTTGAAGTACCAGCTGAAGTGGTAGCACCTTATGTGCCTAAGTTTTGCGAAGTCGATTTCTTTGAAGGGAAGACTTACATCAGTTTGGTGGGCTTTATGTTTTTGAATACCCGTGTATTGGGCATTGGTTTCCCTTGGCACCGCGATTTTGAAGAAGTAAACCTGCGGTTGTATGTACGTCGTCAAGGGTCTGATGGAGAATGGCGACGCGGGGTGGTCTTTGTCAAAGAAATTGTACCCAAGTGGGCTATTGCCAAAATTGCCAATTGGTGGTACCGCGAAAATTATGTCAGCTTGCCGATGGATCATTTGCTGACAGCTGATAAAAGCAGCCTTCAAGTAGGTTATATTTGGCAAAACAAAGCCGAAGGCTACGGAATGTATGCCCAGGCAGTCAACACTGCCCATCCTTTGGTGGGCGGTTCAGTCGAGGAATTTATCACTGAACATTATTGGGGCTATGCCCGCTACGATGCCGCCACCACAGTCGAGTACCAAGTAGAACACCCGCGTTGGGAAACTTATCCGGTGCAGTCTTATCAATTAAAAGGCGACTGGGCTGCTATGTATGGCGATGCCTTTGGGGCGTACTTGCAAGGCACACCCAGCTCCGTCTTGTTAGCCGAAGGTTCTGAAATTTTAGTTCGCAAGCCCCTTATTATCAAGTGATTAAACAAGTTTTCTTACACATCCTCCTCAGCAGCTTGGCAGTTCTTCCGCTGGGTGCTCAACAGTCAAATTATTTATTTCCGGTTCGTGCAGGCGAGAAAGCCCTGTTGGCAGGCAATATGGGCGAAATACGAGGTACACATTTCCACGCAGGGCTTGACATCAAAGCTCCCACCGACACCCCCATCAAAGCGGTAGCCGATGGTTATGTTTCGCTGATAGCTGTTTCGAGTTATGGCTACGGCAAAATGCTGCAAATTACACACGAATCCACCCAGCAAATTAGTCATTATGGACACATGGATGCCTTTGCAGGTAAACTGGCTGATTTTGTGCGTGCTGAACAATACAAAGCCGAAAGCTTTGACTACGAATACAAACCAAAGGCCAACGAATTTGCCGTCAAACAGGGCGAGGTGATAGGGTATGTGGGCAACACTGGCTTTTCGGTGGGGCCTCATTTGCATTTCGAGTTGCGTACTATGGATGGTTTTGCCTTGAATCCCTCCACGTTTCCATTTAAAGAACTTCCGGAAGACACAGAGCCGCCGGTCATCAATGCGTTGGCAATCAGCACTTTATCGATAGATGGGCGCGTTGATGCTGTGTTTGGCACTAAGATTTTTCCGGCCAAAAGGGTAGGAGAAGGAGAATATCGAATCGATGACGTTATTCCTGTGGAAGGCTTGGTAGGTTTTGCCTTGCAGACTTTCGATGTGTCGAACAAGGTGAAATATACTTATGCTGTCAAGCAATTGGTGTTGTATGTGGACAATAAGCCGGTTTTCGCACAAGATATTCAAAAGATCAAATTGGAAAATAACCGGGCGATGTTTGCTCATATCGATTTCCAACTACCCTTTCGCAATAGCCAAAGTTTTCAACGGTGCTATTGGGTGGACGGCAATCCTTTGCGGGAAATTTACCAAGCCAATCCCGAAAGGGGAAAAATACGCTTGCGCGATGACCAAGTACACGAAGTAAAAGTGGTTTCCAAAGATGTTTGGGGCAATACTTCCGTGCTTACTTGTCGCGTACAGCGCAACAAGCCCGCGGCAAAGCCAGCGCCTGCTTCTATCGTGCCAGCCTTGCCTCAGCTTATTTATGAAGTGGTTGAAAATACTTTGTTGGTTCGCGTGCGCCATCCTAAGCCGCAGCAAATACTTGAAATGTACCGTTATTTCTTGCCTGTTTCTTTGCCCAAAGCTTATACCGATGAGCAGGGCGTAACTTATTTATACGATTTACGCCAAGGAGTGCCAGATTTTGTACGGTATGCTGGTCGGTATTTGTTTTTTGAGTTCAAAGGGGTGGTTATGCCCAAACAACGACAAAGCATTGCGTTCAGCCAAGGCTTGTTGCAGTTCGACGAGCGAAGCCTGTTCGATACGCTCTATGTAGGCGCTATCCCATCTGACGATGCCATTGTGTTAGGCCCTGCCGGTGTGCCGTTGTTTCAAGGACTGACCTTGCTTTGGAAGCGCCCCGACTTGCCTGCTTCCCAGCGCCAACAATGGGGTTTGTATGCCGCCGATGGAGCATTTCAGACAGGCGGGCAATGGAAAGGTGATACGTTGGTGCAGCCACTACGACAATTGGGCGTGTATGCGTTGAAGCGCGACTTAGCGCCGCCTACTATCAAACTGCGCAGCAAAGAAGCTAAGCAGTTGATTTTCAGCATTGAAGACAAACTTTCGGGTATCAAATCATTCAAAGCCACCTTAGATGGAAAATTTATACTGATGGACTATGAGTATAAAGACAATACTCTTAAAACAGTGCTTGCTAGTAAGGAAGCCCCTTCGCTCAAAGGCGATTTCGAGCTAATAGTTTGGGACGAAGCAGGCAACCAGCAGGTGTTCAAACAACGCTTATGAGCCTTTGGGAAGTTTGCTGAAGACTACGCCGCTTAACAAAATCAGTTTGAGTGTCCAAGCAACCGTGCGCCACCAGTTGATCCTGATGAGTTGCGCGATGGTATCGGAGTTAAAGCCTTGTGTTTCAAGCTTTTCGTGCAATGGGATGGCCAAGAAAAAAGTATTGATCCAAATCATGACCACCAGACTGAGTGAGGTGAATTTGAAGGCAAAACTAACATAGCCTTCAGGGGTAAGCAAAAGTAGAATGGCCAAGCCCAGTTCCAATAGCATAGGCACTGCTACTACCCAGCCGGTGCGCGAGGTGTGGAATTGGTGAAAAGAAGCAAAGTTTTCAGTATTTGCAAGGCTGAAAATAGGGTAGTGAACCACCTGCACATACCAAATAAGACCGGTAAAAAAGCCTGCCCATAGCCAGTTGAGCAACAAGAGAT
>DMHB01000259.1 GCA_003449595.1 Microscillaceae bacterium
CAGACGGTGCTCTTCCGATCTGATAAAATCATACACTGTGGTCTTTACTTCCATCAAAGTGCCTTTTTTGATGGAGCTACACTGATAGACAAAAGGTTGGTTATGATTTTTGATGAAGTCTAAAGCCCGTTGCTTATTGCCTACTTGAGCGCAAACGTAGAAATAGTGAATGTAATTGAGAATATCGACACCGAAATCAACTTGGGACATTTTGGTTAGCTCTTGTTCCAAGATATCTACATAAGCATCTAAACAGGCTTCGTAGGGCTTTCCTTGCAATTGAGCAAACTGGTTTTCTTCGAGTTTATAAATACTGGGAGAAAGCCTGCCCGAATAATTGGGAAAAATGCTGTTGAAAGTGCCACAATCATCGGTTTCGAGTACATAAAATTGATGGTCGGTATGTAAAATCTCAGGGATACCATCTTTATCAAAGTCTATCAACTTGTCGTCGTTGACCATTTGCAAAGTACCACTAAAAATTGAATTTTGATCCGAAATCATATAAATCAACTCGTGGGTGATGTCGTTGCTGTTGCCTTCGTGCCAGTAAAGAAAAAGTCCGTCTTTGTTGCCAAATTTCTGTATGCTATGGGTATAAATTCTTCCACGGGCGTGGTGTTCTTGCAAAAGCGGTATGTTTTGATTGAGTTGTATATTTTTGACAGGCGCGCCTGTATTTTGCTCAAAAGTATTGATATAAACATCGCCAATAAAACCCTTTTCAGGGGAAAACTGCTTGATGGTGATGGAATAACGATCGCCTAATCGAATGGTGTCAATGATTTCGTCTTGTGCTTGAGCCATTTGAAAAATCATTAAACAAAATAATAAGGGACTATTTTTCCAAATCGGGCGTAAATACATAAGTATTTAGGTTTTGTGAAACAAACGATGAGCGAAAAAGAATGATGACGATGCTTACAATCGAATGTATGGAGTTAGGTAAGGAAAGACTTACAAATATACAACTAACTATTTACTTCTATGTTGTTTTTGCTGGTGGTAAAAGCCTTGACAAGTGCCTTTGCGATCTGTTGTTCTGCTTTTCGGGTAGCTTTCAAAAATTTAGGCATCTGGAAAAATACGTGAATCATTCCCTTATACTCTTCAAAAGCTACTTCATTGCCTGCTTTTCTAAGTTTTTCGGCGTAGGCCGCGCCCTCATCTTTCAAAGGGTCAAATTCTGCTGTTATCACCAAAGCCGGAGGTAAGTTTTGCAGATTTTCAGCCCAATACGGAGACAGCAAAGGGTGTTTTTTGTCTGTTCCCTCTGCAATGTATTGCCTCAAAAACCAGTCCATAAGTTCTTTTGTGAGAATATATCCTTTGGCCAATTGTTGGATTGAGGGAAAACTCATCGTAGCATCGGTACACGGATAAATCAAGATTTGTTGTGCAATTGCAGGCCCGTTGCGGTCTCGGCTCATCATACAAACCACGGTGGCCAAGTTGCCTCCGGCGCTGTCGCCTGCCACAGCAATTCTTGTAGGGTCTGTTTTCAGTACTTCAGCATTTTGGGCTACCCAGCAGACTGCCGTGTAGCAATCTTCTGGAGCTTGTGGGAATTTATACTCTGGCGCCAATCGATAGTCAACCGCCACAACCACGCACTGGGCTTGCGTAGCCAATCGGCGGCATTGCCCATCGTGCGAGTCTAAATCTCCGATGACAAACCCCCCTCCGTGAAAATATACCAGAACCGGCAATCCTGCTTGCGCAGAAGGCCGATAAACCCTTGCCGGAATGGCGTAACCGTCAGGCGCAGGAATACTGATCTGAGCCACCTCGTGCATCGGCTCAGGGGGATATTGTACTAATTTTTTGAGTTCTTCAGTGGCTTTGCGATTAAAAGCCCTAAAACGAACCGGATCTACTTGGGTAAGGTCTGGTTGCTTTCGCAAACTATTGAGCCACAACAAGGTGCGAAGTTTCCAATGCAATGCCATTGTTAGTGATAAGGGACGATGAAGCCTTGAAGTTTAGTTTTAAATGTGGGTAAATATAGTGGGGCTTTGCAAAATAACAAGCAAAACCAAAGTAAAATATTTCTCTATCAAAATTGACTACGCAGGACTTGCCTCATTTTCAATCACTTCAGCCTCAACTACCGACACAGCTAAATCTTTCTCTACCCGTAGGTTTTCGACAATGAAATTTTGCCGTTCTCCTGTATTTTTACCCATATAATATTCTAATACATCGTGAATAGAAGCCTCTTTTTTCAGTTGGATTTGCTCTAATCGGATGGCTTTGCCAATAAAACCTTCAAATTCGTCGGGCGAGATTTCCCCCAAGCCTTTGAAGCGTGTAATTTCAGGGTTGCCACCACCCAATTGTTTGATGGCGCGCTGTTTTTCCTTTTCGCTGTAGCAATAAAATGTTTTTTTCTTGTTACGCACCCTAAACAAGGGCGTTTCTAAGATGTATAAATGCCCTTTGCGCACCAAATCGGGGAAGAACTGCAAGAAAAAAGTCAACAACAACAAACGGATGTGCATCCCATCCACATCGGCATCAGTGGCTAAAATAACGCGGTTGTAACGCAAGTTTTCTAAGCCATCTTCAATGTCTAAGGCGTGTTGCAGCAGGTTGAACTCTTCGTTTTCATACACCACTTTTTTGGTCAAGCCGAAACAATTGAGCGGTTTCCCACGCAAGCTGAATACGGCTTGTGTTTGTACATCGCGGGCTTTGGTAAGCGATCCGCTTGCCGAGTCGCCCTCTGTGATAAACAAAGAGGTTTCAAACCGATTGCCCTTGCGCAAATCTGTGAAGTGTACCCTGCAATCGCGTAATTTACGGTTATGCAGATTCGCCTTTTTGGCTTTTTCGTTGGCTAATTTGCGGATGGTCGAAATATCTTTTCTTTCACGCTCCGATTGTTGGATGCGTTTCAGCAGTGCATCGGCTACTTCGGGGAAGCGGTGCAGGTAGTTGTCGAGGTTTTTCTTGATGAAATCGTTGACAAACGAGCGGATGGTTTGCCCCTCAGGGCTGATGTTCTGGGAGCCTAACTTGGTTTTGGTTTGCGACTCGAAAACCGGCTCTTGTATTTTGATGCTGATAGCAGCAGTAATGGCTGAACGCACATCGGCAGGGTCAAATTCTTTTTTGTAAAAATCGCGCACCACCTTCACCACAGCCTCTTTGAAAGCCGATAAATGCGTACCGCCTTGGGTGGTATTTTGTCCGTTTACAAACGAATAATATTCTTCGCCATAGTGGTCGGCGTGGGTCATTGCAATTTCCAAATCGGGCGACTTGAAATGGATAATAGGATAGCGTGCATTTTCGACGTTGGTTTTGTAATGCAGCAAGTCTAACAACCCTTTTTCAGAATGGAAAACCTTGCCGTTGAAATGGATTTTTAAGCCTGCATTGAGGAAGGCATAGTTCCAAAACAAGTCCTCTAAAAACTCGGTTTCATAATGATAATCTCCAAAAATGGCCTCATCCGGCTCGAAAACCATCAAAGTGCCCTCCGGCTCCGAACTGCTCTTGAGGGGTTGGTCTTTTATGATTTCACCAAATTGGAAAGAGGCTGTTTTGACCTTCCCTTCTCTAAAAGAACTCACTTCAAAATAGCGTGAAAGGGCATTGACAGCCTTGGTTCCTACCCCATTCAGCCCTACAGACTTCTGAAAAGCCTCCGAGTCATATTTCCCGCCGGTGTTGATTTTGGATACACAATCGACTACTTTGCCTAAGGGAATGCCCCGCCCATAATCGCGGATTTGGATGCGTTGACCGGTCAACGTAATCTCTACCTTCTGCCCGAAGCCCATCATGTGCTCGTCGATAGAGTTGTCCATAATTTCTTTGACCAGCACATAAATCCCATCGTCTTGCGAATTGCCATTGCCTAATTTGCCAATGTACATCCCGGGGCGTTTGCGGATGTGTTCTTTCCAGTCGAGGGTTTTTATATTATCGTCGGTATAAGTAGCCATAGGCTTGCAGAAAAAGTTAAGAGTTGGCAGACAAGGATGTTGCAAAATTAGCAACAAATTTAGGAAATCGGCAAATATTGTTATGAAATTTAGCAAAAAATGTAGATTAATTGAGCCAATGTTGATAATTTGGGCAGGAGGGCTTCGCTATGTCTCTTTTGACCCAAGCCAGCAGATATAATCTTGGCGGGTTGTTTTGGCTGGCGAGAGTTAAAAAGTGGTATAAGTTATTGAAAATCAGATGGAAAGGCACATCAATTCCTACTTGGCATAGAGGAGTGCTTTGGAAATCAATACATTATCTTCGACCAAAGTTGTTTTATCGCCTGAAAAGTTTTCTTTTTGTC
>DMHB01000139.1 GCA_003449595.1 Microscillaceae bacterium
GGTATATGACACTAAATTTACTTATTTCAATGATGCCAACTTAGTGGACGAAGCCTATAAAGCTGCTGAAAAAGAAATCCAAAATATGGCTATCAGAAATAATATCTTGGCACAAACCAAGACCAACGCCGATAAAATACTCAAACCTACTTTAGAGCAAATCACCAAGAAAAAAGTGGTGCTTACCTATGATGTAGAAACGAAAAACACTGAAATCAAAAAGAAATAATCCTGAACCCTTCACCTTTATTTTTCTATAAACTATGGCACTCAGCAAAGAAGACATCGCCAAGCGCATTGCACAAGAATTGAAAGATGGTTATTATGTCAACTTAGGTATCGGAATCCCTACCTTGGTGGCCAATTATATTCCCGAGGGCATCAATGTGGTGCTTCAATCTGAAAATGGTTTGCTGGGCATTGGTCCCTTCCCCACCGAAGACAAAGTGGATGCCGACCTGATCAATGCAGGCAAACAAACCATCACGATGATAAAAGGCTCTTCTTTGTTTAGCTCTGCCGATAGTTTTGCGATGATTCGAGGCGGACACGTCAACCTTACCATTTTGGGCGCGATGGAAGTATCGGAAAATGGCGACATTGCTAACTGGAAAATTCCAGGCAAGATGGTCAAAGGAATGGGCGGCGCAATGGATTTGGTAGCCTCTGCCGAAAATATCATTGTAGCGATGCAACACGTGGACAAATCGGGTAAATCGAAATTGCTCAAAAGCTGCTCTCTGCCACTAACCGGTGTTCGTTGTGTAAAGAAAGTGGTTACAGAATTGGGTGTTTTTGATATTTTGCCCGAAGGCGGGTTCAAACTCTTAGAAATTGCTCCTGGCATAACTATTGACGAAGTAAAAACAGCCACTGAGGGCAAACTTGTCGTTGAAGGTGATATCCCCACTATGAAACTTTGAGGGCTACGCTCTTTCTATGAAAATAACCGGCTTCCTTACTTCTTTTTTAAATTATCTATGGGCTTGGGGAATGTTTTTCATTCTTTTCACAGGCTGTTTGCCTATTTCAAAACAAGGGCTACTTAGCCCGGCAGACGATTTGAATTTTGGCAAAATCATACGCGACAACATCGCAGCCCAACCCCAACAGTTTAGGCTTTTGGCCGAAGTGCAATACCCTCAATTTTACTTGAAACTGCGCCAAATTAGAGACCAAATGTTGACGAACCCCAACAATGTGCTGAACTATGCGCAGCGCTTCGATTGGGATATCCGCCTTATTCAAAACGACCAAATGGTAGGTGCTTTTGTAACACCGGGGGGGTATATGTATTGCTATACCGGCCTACTCAAGCAATTGCAAACCGAAGACGAACTGGCCGCCTTGATAGCCTTGTTGATAGTGCAGGCCGACCAACGCTGGGTGATGCAAAGTTTTGTCGAACAGTATGGCCTTACCCTGATAGAACAGTTTAGCCGTAGAAAAGTTGAAAACGATAATTTATTGCAGGTATTTACTAATCAACTGAGCCTTCAGGTCATTATTCCGCTGCGGATGAATCCCGGAAGGCAAACCCAGTTGGTACAGCTTACGACCAATCTCTTGGTCAATAGCAGTTATGCTTGTTCGTCGCTGAAAACCCTGCTGCAAAACCCTGCCATCGCGCAAAGCAACTGGCGCAATGTGTTGGCGCTTACCGATGAGGTAATCCAAGCCATCGACAACCGAGTAATTACCTTGGGTTGCTCCACTGTTTTGAGCAATCAAAACTATACACAACTTAAAAATACGCTGCCCTGATGTCAGGAAAAGAAGAATGGACCGAAATTATCACACCACGCACCGCTTGGTTCGATTTGCGTTTGCAAGAGCTATGGCAATACCGTGATTTGATAATTTTATTTGTAAAAAGAGACTTCGTAACGGTCTATAAACAAACGATTTTGGGGCCGCTTTGGCACTTGATCCAACCTGTGATGACTACCTTGGTTTTTACGGTTGTGTTTGCCAACATAGCGCAAATTCCCACCGATGGGCAACCTGCTTTCCTGTTTTACCTTTGCGGGACAACTTTGTGGGGCTATTTTGCCCAATGTTTTACCAGAACTTCGAGCACTTTTTTGGCCAATGCCGGCATCTTTGGAAAAGTTTATTTTCCAAGAATGACAGTGCCGGTTTCGGTAGTAATTTCGAGTTTGTTTTCGCTGGGTGTGCAAATGCTGCTTTTTACCGTAGTTTACGTCTTATTTTGGCTTAATGGTACACCACTTCGACCTAGCTGGTGGCTACTTTGTGTGCCATTTTTGGTAATCCAAATGGCTGTTTTGGGTTTGAGTTTGGGCATCATTGTTTCTTCGCTCACCACCAAATACCGCGATCTAACCTTTTTGATAGGTTTTGGAGTTCAATTGCTGATGTATGCTTCGCCGGTGATATATCCACTTTCTATCATATCACCCAAGTATCAGTTTATTTTATCCCTTAATCCGGTTACACCCATTTTAGAAGTATTCAGATTTGCTTTTTTTGGAACAGGTACTTTCAATGCAGCGGTGCTCAGTTGGAGTTTTGGTCTCACCTTTTTCCTTTTCCTGATAGGCTTGGCGCTTTTTCACAGAGTTGAAAAAACCTTTATGGATACCATTTAATTTAAAAAATCATTGTATGCAGAAATGGATTCAGAAAAGGTGGCTTCAATTGAAAAAAACGGGTTTTGTGCTCTTGCTCAGCGCTTTGCTCGGCTTACGGAACGCCTACAAACAAGAGGAACAAACCTTAGAACAATGGCTAAGTGCCTCGAATGCCATTGTGTATCACCAACCCGAACCAATTGAAAAAAAACATCCCAAGCAGCTGTTCATCAATATTTTGCTGATCCAAAAAGCCAAAGAACTTTTGTACGAAGCCCAAGAAGAATTTAACGCTTAGCACTATGCCCGAAATAATTTACAATGTAACGGTCAACGTCGATAGAGATATTCATACCCAATGGCTGCAATGGATGGAAACCAAACATCTGCCCGAAATGATGGCCTTGGGGCTGTTTATGGACTATACTATGCTCCGCTTGATAAGCCAGCTGGGCGAAGAGGACGAACAAAGTATTACTTATGCAGTGCAATATCGGCTGTCGGGTGTTGAGCAATTTCTGCAATACACCGAGCAACACGCCCCCACGATGCAGGCAAAAGGCAGGGAATTGTTTGGAGATAAAGTCTTGGCATTCAGAACTTTATTAGAAATCATGCATACCAACCGCAAGTAAGCTATGTGTGGTATCACGGGTATTTTTGCTTTCAATGAAATAGGCCGTTTCTTTAGCATCAATGTAGCCAAGTCAAATGCAACCTTGTCGAAGCGGGGGCCTGATTATGCAAATCTATATGCCGACGACCGAGTACACTTGGGGCATTCGCGACTGTCTATCATTGATTTGGATTACCGCGCCAACCAACCGATGCAAGACGAAAGCCAACGCTATGTGATTGTCTATAATGGTGAAATTTTCAACTACCGCGCCTTACGGCAACAACTCCAGGCACAAGGGGTGTCTTTTTTTTCTGAGTCAGACACTGAAGTTTTGCTAAAACTGTACATGCGCTATGGTGCCGATTGCCTTGCGCAGTTGAATGGTTTTTTTGCCTTTGCCATTTACGACCGCCAAGCCCAAAGCTTATTCTTAGCCCGCGATCGCTTCGGGGTAAAACCGCTGCTGTATTATATGGACGAGGACAAATTTTTATTTGCCTCCGAAATGAAAGCCTTGTTGAGCTATGGCCTCGAAAAACAGATAGACAACGACAGCCTGCTGTTTTATTTACAACTGAACTATATACCGGCTCCTCATACCATTT
>DMHB01000319.1 GCA_003449595.1 Microscillaceae bacterium
TAAATACTTGGTAAATACTTGGTAAATGTTTGTTTGACATAATTTTAAAAATTTATTAGGGATAGTACATAAATCTTTTCAAACATCAAAAATAGAAATGATAAATCCAAATATGGATTGTTAAAAAATTGTAAATAAGGTATTTCGACGAATGTATAAACAGGCAATATGCGACGACCAATCCAAAACCACAAAAGATAAAATGAAGCAACCTTCGACAGAGAAAAGGATATTTTGCTTGAGGTGCTGTTTGTTTATAAAACCTGCCCGTGCATAGGGGGTTATATCTCAAGCTAAGAAGTAACAATTTATCGCCAAGAAACAGTTAATTTTGCCTCTTAATCATCTCTGTATTTATGAAGAGCATCAATCCTCAATACACCTCCACGGAAGCCATTCAGCAATTGAAACAAGCCTTTCAAACCGCAAAACCTTATAACCATTTGGTGATGGACAACTTTCTGTTGCCCGAGGTCGCCGAAAGGCTTTTTGAACACTTTCCGGCCATCGAAGTGCTGAACAAACACTACAAAGGCTTGAATGAAAACAAATCGGAAGGCTCTAATTTCAACGATTTCGACGTAAGTCTGCAGCAATTGCGCCAAGAAATTATGTCGCCAGAGGTGGCGCAGTGGGTCTCCCAAATCACTTCGATCGAGGGGGTTTTCGTTACCGACGACAAATTGGGCACCGGCCTACATCAAGGGAGCGATGGCAGTTTTTTGGACATACACATCGATTTCAACATCCACAACGAAAAAAATGTACACCGCCGGTTGAATATGTTGATTTACTTCAACAAAGATTGGAAAGCCGAATATGGGGGCGATTTGGAAATGTGGGATGCCCAAATGACCCGATGCGAAAAGAAAGTAGCACCCTTGTTTAACCGTTGCGTGATTTTTGAAACCAACGAAATTTCTTACCACGGCTACTCCAAAATGAGCCTGCCCGAAGGCGTTACCCGCAAGTCGTTTTATACCTATTTTTATACCGAACTGCGCGACGGGGCTGCGGGCTATCACGACACGGTTTTCAAGGCCAAACCCGAAGACAGCACCGCCAAAAAAGTAGGCACAAAGCTCAAAGAGACCTTGAAGAATTTTACCAAAGCGCAACTCAAAAAATTTGGCATCACGTGGTAAATCCGCAACAGCCCCTTTCGGAAACGCAACAAGCCTTCTGCGAAAGCTACCAAATAGGCAATATTGCCCTGCTACAGCAACTTTATGAAATTGACGAGTTGGTGTTGTTTATGCCCCCTCGCCCAACGGCTGAGCAAGTGGCGGTTTTTAACCAACTATTAGGCGCGCAGGCCGACTCGGGTTATTTGGATTATACACGCTCGACCAATACTTTTGAGCTGATTATGCAATGGCGCGAACAAACCGGACAATGGGAGCAGTAATATGCACACAATTACGAATCTTTTTATCTCTAAAACTATGTTGAAACAAACCTTATTGGTTGGCTTGTTGATGGCCACCTTTTCGCTGTGCGGGATAGCACAAAACGGCGACTTTTTGAAATCGGCCACCGGCTTAGAATTCAAAATTTTCAAGATTGGTAGCGGTCGCAACGCTACTTTAGGCGATATGATGACTGTGCATTTTGTATCGGTCGATCACAAAGACTCTATTTTGCAGAGTACCTACCGCAATGGCCAACCCATTACTGGTTTTACCCTGCAAAAAGCCCAATACAATGGCGATTTGAGCGAGGTTTTCCCGATGATGGCAGCCGGCGACAGTGCCGTGGTGCGTGTGCCGATAGATTCTGTACAAAAACAATTGCCCAACCAACAACTACCGCCTCATTTGATCAATGGCACTTTCTTGACTTACTACCTCAAATTGGTGAAAATGCAAAACCAAGTAGAATTTCAAGAAGAAATGCAGCGCCTCGAAGCCGATCAGCGCATCAAAGACGACCAACTGATTCAAGCTTACTTGACCGAGCGCGGCCTCAACGCCGAAGCCCTGCCCTCGGGCTTGTATTATGTGCGTGTGAAAAAAGGCAGTGGTGGCAAACCCATCAAAGGCAGCGAGGTAAGTGTGCATTATACCGGGCGTTTGCTCAATGGCAAAGTGTTTGACAGCTCACGCGATCGGGGCGAACCCATTACTTTTCCGTTAGGACAAGGCCGGGTTATCAAAGGTTGGGATGAAGGCATCGCGCTGATGGAAAAAGGAGAAGAAGGTGTGTTGCTGATTCCTTCGCACCTGGCTTATGGCGCACGCGGAGCAGGCTCTGATATTCCGCCTTTTTCGGTGTTGATTTTTGAAGTAGAATTGGTCAATTTCAAAGAATAAAACTTATGCAGCAGCCGGCTTTTTCTTCTGCCAATCGTCAGCTTTTCATCGAGCAATTGCAAACCCAACCATTCGATTTGCTGGTGATTGGCGGAGGCATTACCGGTGCGGGAATTGCCTTAGATGCGGCCTCGCGGGGCTTGAAAGTAGCATTGGTCGAAAAGCAAGACTTTGCCTCGGGCACCAGCAGCCGTTCTACGAAGCTTATCCACGGAGGCCTGCGCTATTTAAAGCAATTGGAGTTTGAATTGGTGCGCACCGTAGGCCAAGAGCGCGCCGTGGTACATAGGTTAGCCCCTCACTTGGTAGTTCCTGAAAAAATGCTGCTTCCTTTGGTAAAAAAAGGCACTTACGGCGCTTGGGCGACCTCGGTGGGGCTTTGGGTGTATGATTGGCTGGCGGGCGTAGCCAAAGCAGAGCGCAGGCAAATGCTCGACAGGCAACAAACCTTACAACAAGAACCACTACTTAATCCTGACAAGGTAATAGGCGGCGGGCTGTATGTAGAGTACCGCACCGATGATGCGCGGCTGTGCATCGAAAATATCAAAACAGCCTACCGCTATGGGGCTACCTTGCTGAATTATGCCCGGGTAACGGCGTTTTTATACGACGACCAAGGCAAAGTCAGCGGTGCTACAATTCAAGACCAACTCGGCGGCCAACAGTTCGACCTACAAGCCAGCTGTGTGGTGAATGCCACCGGCCCTTGGGTGGACACACTGCGCGCCGAGGATGGCTCATTGCAACACAAGCATTTGTTTCTGACAAAGGGCATCCATTTGGTGGTATCGCAGCAAAAGTTTCCTTTACAACAAGCCGTTTATTTTGACATTCCGAATGGCAGAATGATTTTTGCCATTCCTCGCCACGACAAGGTATATATCGGCACGACCGATACCGCTTTTGAAGGCAATCTGGAAGAGCCGGAAATTACCACGGCAGATTTGCAGGAGCTGCTGGATGCTATTCCGGTGATGTTCCCACAGGTGCGCCTCAGCCTTGCCGACATTGAATCGACTTGGTCGGGACTGCGCCCTTTGATTTTTGAAGAAGGGAAGTCGCCCTCCGAGCTATCCCGCAAGGACGAGGTATTTATCAGCCCAACGGGTTTGGTGTCGATAGCGGGTGGCAAACTTACAGGCTACCGCAAAATGGCGCAAAAAGTAGTCGATCTGGTGGTGAAAAGAAGCCCCAAGAAAAGCGGAATCAAACCTTGCCAAACCCAGCATTTGCAGCTTAGCGCTGAAAGTTTTCAAGATTATGCCGAAGTAACTGCTTTCATTCAGCAGCTTGCACAAGACTTGGAGCAGCGGCAGCTTCCTGCACACTACGCAGGGGTTTTGGTGCATTTATTTGGCAAAGCCGCCCAGGCCATCGTGCAGCGATGGGGCGAATACCGCCAACAAGGCATTGAAACCACACCGGCTTTGTTCAAAGCGGCATTTGACCACTGCTGGGCGACGGAAATGATTGCCCTTCCCGACGATTTTGCACGCCGCCGCACTGCCCTAATGTATTTCGATATGGAGGCGCTTACTCAGCAACTCCCCAACATAATCGATTGGTTTGCTGAGGCTTGGCTATGGGATGAGGCGCAAAAATTGACTGCTTTGAAACAACTACAGGTATTGATAACACAACATAGCCTCAGTAACTTCAAAAAAATAATGCCCAGCGTGTAACCAAGGCTCTGTTTTTGTCAAAACTTGTGAATGCTAAAAATCAATTGTATTTTGGCAGTGCATACGGCCTTTTGTGGTATGGTTTGTGCTAAAATCTACTTAAAACATTCACAGACAAATCTTTATGGAAATACTCAAAATTGTATTGCTCTTTGTTGGCTTTGGTTTATTGATAAAAGGAGCAGATTGGCTGGTTGCTGGTGCTGCCTCCATCGCCAAACGCTACAATGTTCCTAATATCGTCATTGGTTTGACCATCGTGGCTTTTGGTACCTCCACCCCTGAACTCATTGTTAGTTTGTTTGCCAGCATGAATGGCAGCACCGACATCGCCATTGGCAATGTGATTGGAAGTAACTCTTGTAATATTTTATTGATTTTGGGCATTTCTTCTATCATTTACCCCTTGTCTGTAAAGAGTAATACTGTTTGGAAAGAAATTCCTTTGAGTTTACTGGCGGCAGTACTGGTCTGGGTACTTGCCAACGATATGATTTTGGATGGCAACCCCCGTGTTGAAATTACTCGCTCAGACGGATTGGTGCTATTAGGGTTTTTTGCCATTTTCATGTATTACACCTTCGATATTGCCAAGGCCGATGCAAACAACCCCACGACCATCGAAAGTGATGAAATCAAAATATTAAGCCTTTTTTGGTCTATTATTTTTATCATTTTAGGGCTTACGTCCTTAGTCGTAGGGGGTAATTGGATTGTTGAAGGAGCAGTTTACATTGCCAAATCATTTGGTTTGAGTGAGGCGCTCATTGGTTTGACAATTGTAGCCATAGGTACTTCGCTTCCCGAAATGGCTACTTCTGTAATGGCAGCCTTAAAAAAACAAGACGATATTGCGATTGGCAATGTAGTAGGTTCTAATATTTTTAACGTCTTCTTTATTTTGGGCACGAGCGCAACCGTTTCGCCTTTGAAGTTTGACCCAAAAGTAAACACTGATATTTACGTTACGATGGCCGCCAGTCTTTTCTTATTCATCTTTTGCTTTTCAGGCAAAAAACATCAATTGGAGCGTTGGGAAGGCAGCCTGATGTTTTTGGGCTATGTGAGCTATACGGCCTTTTTGATTATGCGGGGCTAAACTATTTTTTTTCAAATACGATTTTGGTTACTTCCACGCGATAGTTATTGGCATTGGCCACCACTTTGTAGTTTATTTTCTTTTGCCGCTTGGCATTATTGGGCAAAAGTTGGTCTTTCTCTGATACGACGATCACAGGTTTTTTCAACAAGAAATTGCCTTGGTCGTCGTATTCGTGTAGATTGATTTCAAGCAGGCGGATGGTTTTACCGGTTTGGTTGGTTATCTGCAAAGTCAAATACCTGCTCGTTTCAAATCCATCTGTTTTGCCTACTATCATTTCAGTAGCCAAGGTATTGTCCACTTCTTCAAAAACCAACTCATCTTCTTTGGCCCACTGCGAAGGAAGAACGTTCACCTTGGTCAGTTGTGGCTCTTCTACCTCTTTTTGTATCTTTTCCATCGTTCTTTGCTTGATTTCCCTCAGCTCCTTGTAGTTTTGTTGTTGGCTTGACTGGAGGGTAAACCAAATACCACCTATTATAAGAACTGCGCCACCTATAGCCAACCACGTAGCCGCTGCAATAGGGAGCGATTGTCCAGCATTGGTATTGACACGCGCCACAGTTGGTTCACCCTTGTTTTGTTGCTTCAACCGGGCTAAAAGTGCAAAAGGCTCCTTCCAGGTAGGTTTTTCTTCTATACAAGCATTCAGCAGTTGTTCGGCTTTCGCGAGAAATTCTCTTTGGTGGGTTCTTTCAAACATACCGGCCAACGCCTGGGCATAATGATATTTGATTGGCAGATCGGTAGGGCTAAGTGCAAAAGCTTCTTGCAGGGCGGCGTAGGCTTCTTCGATGTTGTTATAGGCCAAATGATTTTTGCCTTGTGTCAGTTTATCTTGTGCCAATGCCTGGGCTTGTTGCACCAACTCTGAACTCATCCCCAATTCGCTGGCAATTTGCTCTAATTGACGCTGGCTTATTTTTTCGTTTTTGTCTTGAAGCAGCATAAGCCTTTCAAGATAAGCTTTGAGTATTTCTTCTTGGCTCATAAATCGTTTGTCTAAGTAGGGTTTTCGGAAGAGTAAGATATAAAAAAAACGACTTATAGTGAATATTAAAAAACGAATCTTAAAAATATATATACTGATTATCAGCGAGTTGTGGAAAAAAATTAAAAAACGAATTTGTGATTTATTGTGGCCGAGATGTGGCCTGATTGCAATGGGATAGAGTTACACGTTTAGGTGTAAAAAAGAGCGCAATTGTATTTTTCTAACATTAGTACCTAAGCTCGCCCGACATTTTAAGGTCTGAGAGTGTTACAAAGAAACCCAAATCACCAAACTCGTTTTTTATCAACTCTTGAACTGTTATGTAGTTGCCATTCAGGCATACTTCGTAATCACTGACTGTTATATTTTCGTAATAGGCTCTTTTTGAGCCTATTTTTTGTTTGAGATGCTTTAATTTGTCTGCATACTCATCCTTTACACTAAAGCAAAAATTGACAAGCTTGTGCATATCAGGCTTGTCAATGGTTTTATAACGTGTATCGCCTTGATTAGCTATGAATAGGTTAATTAGCGTGCTATTGTAGTACAGGCGATAGACATTGGCTACTTTAAAAGTGTGGCCTCCTAAGTAAGAAGGGCTGGTTACACCAGTTATTAGCGATTTAGTATCATTTACAGCAAGGTCCTTTGGCTGGTTGTTTGAACTTGTAAGGCAGGCAGCTAGTAAAAAGCTACAAGAAAGCAAGCAAAGCAGTTTGAGGGGCTTCATTTGGCAAAAATTTAGAATTTAAACAAATTGGGTTATTTTTTGAGCAGCCCCACTAAACAACTGAACCCTGACCGTTCTGGTCAAGGTTCTTTGTTTTTGTAGTGCTATCCATTTTCCAAATATCTATTTTGGGCGGGTCTCCTTTGTCCAAAACTAACCAATCTAAGCTAAGGCCGTATTTTTCAGCAATCTTAGCTAAGTTGCTTACATAGATTTTTGAGCTAACTCCGGTCTCCATTTTGGAGTATGTACTTTGCGGTATTTTAACAGATTCAGCAAATTGTTGTTGCGACATTCTTAGCAAAGTCCTAAATTTCTCTAATTTCTGTCCAATTTCCATACTTTTTATATTCTAATTCGGAAAATTATTCCTAATTACGTTGTTATTATCCTAATTAGGATATACGTTTGTACCGTATTCATTA
>DMHB01000181.1 GCA_003449595.1 Microscillaceae bacterium
CTCTTTCCCTACACGACGCTCTTCCGATCTAATGCCTGATCGACAGAGAGAACCTTTTTTTTCAAAGCCAACTGTTGTTCTAATCTTCGAGCCAGATCAACATCTTCGCGCCCCCAAAGTCTGTAAAATTCATCATATCCATTTACTTTGAGTAGTTTGTCTCGTCCTACCACAATACATCCCAAATAAGATGGATCTTGATAATGATTCTGCTTTAGTTGTGACAAAATTGGCAAAGAGGGTACATCCACCATATCCAATTCTTCCTCAGCCATTTCAGGCATATTTAATGCCGGATAAATCAGAAAGTGATCCTTTTCATATTGCAGGTAAATGGCCTCCAAAAAATCTGGTGTAAAAATCAGATCTACATCTACGGCAATCACCACCTCGCCTTTAGCCTGTGTCAATCCTAAATTGAGCGCAGCACCCCTACTCCAAAAAAAACCCCTTGTTTCAGTGTAAATATACCTCATAAAGGGGAATTTAGATGCCTTTTGCCGGATAGCATCCCCATAGGAAGGCTCACTGCCGTAATCCACTAACAAAACCTCAAAATTATCGAAGCATTGTTGCCCAATACTTTGCAGACAACGCTGTACGGTACGTAATGGACGATTGCGGTATGGGATAATTAAAGAGAAAAAAGGTGGGTGCATAAGTTGTCAGAGCTGCCTGCAAGCGTCCAAGCAAAAGTAATATTTTTTTGTAGCTTCTTCCATTTATGCTTGTTATGTGTAATAGGTAAAAGCCAAACATCAAATAGTTCAAGAAATAAAGATTGTTAGGCGTTATCCACCCAATTGGCCGCCCCAAGCTATCCAATAAACCCAAGGGATTGCAAAACTCCCTGCTAAGCTTGTTAATTGCAAAAAAAACGCTATTTGCCAGGTTTTGGTAGATAAAGAGGCTACTTTCTGACGCACATTATGCAAAAGCAGCATAAACAAAAGTGCCAAAAATTGCACTACATAGCAAAGTAAAAGTACATAGCCTATCAAACCATATTTATACCAAAACAAATCAAATAGGCAGTCGTGCGTTACCAACCCATAAATATAATGGACAAAGTAGGTTTTTAGGAGATACAAGCCAATCCCAATATATATAAAATTTAGTACTAATTTGCCTGCCAAAAGAGCCTTAGAAGACCACCGGTAAGGTTTGTATAAGGCCCAAACATCTGTAAAAAGCAATATTACAAAGCATACCCCCCACCCTATTATCCAAAAAACTTGTGTCTGACCTGTCCAAAGATTTGCTCCTGCACTTGTGTCTGCTTCGGAAACAGGAAGTGTGTTTACACTGCAACAGGTGGTGATAATGTCGGGACGGATAGCCTGAAAGAAAGAAATAGAAACAATCCAATCTAACAAAGCTAATAGAGCTATCGGAAAAATAAGCCAATATTTGAAGGGAGTAAGTGGTAATTCAGGCGATTGTTTGTCGAAAAAACTTAACATAATAAAAAATACAAAAAAGAATATAAAAATCGCCTTGATACTTAAAATAAAATACCCAAAAAAATTAGAATTCAGAATACCGGTAGCACACATTGCTCCTTTGACGGTACCAACCAAATGATGATTGATGGTTAATAAAAAAACAAAAAGCAACAAGATTTCCAAAGCCAATACTATTTCTAAAGACGCGGAAACAAAATACCCCCGCTGCTCTAACAGGAGTTGTTCTGGTGTGTAGGTGGTCGGTTGCCAGCCTCGCAAAACAGCCCAAGCTTGCTTCAGTGCTAAACCAAGAGGCAAACAAAGGAGGCCTTGTGTCAATAACTGCACAAACACCCAAGGGTCGGCAAGCATTTCGAAGTAGAGAGTAAGATTGGAAAAAGGATTAGTCTAAAGATTTTAGGAATTTCTCCAACAATTTAATGCCTTTGAATCCTTTTCTTTTGTAACAGTCTAAGATTTGGTCGCTGCGCAAATCGACTGCTCTTAAAATAGCCTTGCTTTTCTTGATTTTATCTTTGCTGATTTCTTCAAGCTGTTTTTCGGAATAGTCTTTCACGAGGCTTTGCGTAATACTTGGCTTCAAACAATCACAGAATAGGCCATTTTTCAGATCATCAGAAATAGCATATTCAGCCAAACTGCCTACTACGGGTACTAATCCAACTGAGTAATCGATCAGCATATTGGTTACTTCTTTGCAACTTGAGTCGGCAATATCAGTTGCTAACTTGTTTTTTTTATAATCGCAACCCAAGACCAAACAGCCAAAAATCACGAGGAATAGAAAGTAAAATATACGAGTCATACTTTAACATAAAAGGGAGAATTACAAAGATAATAATTTGAAAATAAATCAAGATAGCCTATTTTTGTTTCAATTAGTTGTCCCCGCATGCTTAGAGAAATTTTAGCCCGTATTCGCAATTTTGAAATTCGTATCCGTAAGGCGGTAAGTGGGCAAATGCGTGGCAATTTCGACTCAGTATTCAAAGGCTCGGGGCTGGAATTTGCCGATGTACGTGCCTATCAATATGGCGATGATGTAAGACGTATCGACTGGAACGTAAGTGCCAAAGGGGAAGATACCTACATAAAGGTGTTTCGAGAAGAAAAAGAACAAACCATTTTTTTTCTGTTGGATGTGAGCCAATCGCAATTTTTGAAGAAAAAAGCCGCTGCAAAAATCCAAGTTGGTAAAGAAATTTGCAGTATTCTGGCTTTTTCGGCAGTGAAAGAAGGCAGCGAAGTAGGACTTATTTGCTTTAGCGACCAAAAAGAGGCTTATGTAAAACCAGATAAGGGTATCAAAAAGGGCTACGAATTGTTTGTTAAGCTTTTTAAACTGGTACCCCAATCGGCGAAGACCAATTTGAATGCCTTTTTTCTTTTTGCGCTTAACTTGATCAAACGCAGAAGTATCGCCATCATCATTTCTGATTTTTTGGATACCAATTATGAGCACGCGCTGAAAGCTTTGGCACGCAAACACGATTTAATCGTTATCCACCTGATTGATGAGCAAGAAATAGAATTACCTCCTTTAGGCATTGTGCCTATTATGGATGTAGAAACCCAAAAACAAGTGTGGGTCAACGCCTCATCGTCGCAATTTCGCAAACAATGGCGCAAAGATTTTGAAGAAAGACAACAGTTTTTAGAGACTTTCTGCCGAAAATTTTCAGCAAACTACCTGTCTATCAATACACACGAAGATTTTGTGCCCAAATTGGTTAAACTTTTCAAGGTGAGGAAACGTGGCGAAAAAGCTTCTTATTAGCGTGTTGGCCTTCATAACTATTTGGGTTCAAAGCTCCTTGGACGGCATTGCCCAAGAGCAAATTATTCGGCGCACCCCTACTACTCCTCTTAAAACTTGGAATGGCACCTTGCCCAAAGGCTTTTTTTTGAATAATCAAATAGGTATCGGCCTGACCGTCAATTATTCGCTTACCTTCAAGCATTCGGCCAAACAACAAGTACTTTTCCCGGATCAAAATTTTGATTTCAGTCCCTTTGAATTGGTAAATAAACAACATTTCCCTACCAAAACCAACAAAAATATAAGCATAGACAGTGCTGTTTATCAGCTTACAACGTTCGAGATTCAGAAAGTCCAAACCTTAGCTTTACCGGTTTTTGTGGTCAACCCTGCTGACTGCACTTGGGTCTATAGTTTAGCCGATAGTGTCGAGTTGGTAGAGATGGTAAGAACAGTGCCGGATAGTTTGATTTTTAAGACTGATCAGTCAGTTATTCGACTGACTCCCCAATTTAATTATCCGCTTTATATTTTTTTATTGGCTGCCATCATTCTTATCATTGGGCTGTTGTGGCTTATTTTGGGTGCAAAACTTTTGCGAAACTACCGATTTTATCAAAACAGCCAACGCCACGCCAAATTCACCAAAGAATTCGGTCGATTACTAACACGTATCCGCATCAAACCCTCTGCCGAGGACATAGAAAAAGCCCTCATCCTTTGGAAGAACCATCTGGAATATTTAGATCAAATTCCCTACAGCACCTACACCTCCAAAGAAATTCACCAGATAGTTTCGGACAATGTATTGACAGATGCACTCAAAAGCATTGACAAGACTATTTATGGACAAGAATTCTCAGATCATATTGAAGTAGATATGGTTGTTTTAAGCAATTTTGTATCGCAGCGATTTGAACTTAGGCAAAAAACCATTTTAGGAGTATAAAGATGAATTGGGAATGGCTGTCGTGGAAGTGGTTCACACCCGAAACTTTTTGGGAATATCAATGGGAAAATATCCTATTTTTATACCTGATAGCGGCTATCCCCTTGCTGTTTGTTTTGCGCTGGCTGCTCAACATTCCTTATCTACGCCCGGTTGAAGTAGCCTTTACAGCAAACCGATGGCAAAATCAACCCATAGCTTACCTCAGGCACATTCCATCGGTTTTGTTTGGAATTTTCACTGCTTTAGTGTTAATCGCAGCAGCCCGACCCCAAAAAGTAAACCAGCAAATAGAACAAAGCGCAGAAGGCATCGATATTTTGCTGGCGCTCGATGTGTCGGAATCGATGCTGTATGAAGATTTTACACCCAACCGTTTGGAAGCTGCCAAAAAAGTAGCGCAAGAATTTATAACAGGAAGGCGATTTGATAGAATTGGACTGATTCTTTTTGCCGGAAAAGCCTATTCGCTTTCTCCGCTTACTACCGATTACGATATGCTTCGCAATTTTATTGATGAAATTAATTCTACCACCCTTGCCGAAACCGGTACCGCTATTGGCGATGCTTTGGCCTTGGCCATCAACCGAATGCGTGAAAGTCAAGCCAAATCCAAAATTGTAGTATTGCTGAGCGACGGCGACAGCAACGCCGGTAGTTTAGACCCGCTTGTGGCCTCGCAGCTTTGCAGTGCTTATGGACTGAAAGTTTACACAATTTTGGTAGGAATGGAAGGCAAGGTGCCTTATGGCAAAGACGAATCGGGTAGTCCTAAGTATTTTGACAACACGGTGGACGAAACCACCCTGCGCCAAATAGCCGATAATACCGAAGCCAAGTTTTTCAGGGCTTCTAACAACCAAACCCTGAGCGCAGTTTTCAGACAAATTGACAAGCTGGAAAAAACCGAAATCAAAGAAAAGCGATTTCAAACCACCCAAGATTTTTATGATCATTATTTGGTTTGGGCTTTGATTTTTTTTCTATGCTGGATGTTTAGCAAAAGTCTATTTATTACCAATATCACCAAAGATTAGTTCTTCTTGTTTCCCTTTTTATACTTATGAAAAAATTTGAAATCCTCGGTCAAAAAGATACACGTTCGGGTTTTGGCGACGGCCTGCTGGCTGTGGGCACTGCCAATGTCCAAGTGGTGGCCTTGTGTGCCGACCTAACCGGCTCGCTGAAAATGAACGCCTTTCAAAAAGCTTTTCCTGAGCGTTTCTTCCAAGTAGGCATTGCCGAAGCCAATATGATGGGCTTGGCTGCCGGACTAACCATTGGCGGCAAAATTCCCTACACAGGCACTTTTGCCAACTTTTCGACAGGTCGCGTATATGACCAAATCCGTCAATCTATTGCCTATTCAGGCAAAAATGTGAAAATATGCGCCTCGCACGCCGGCATTACCTTGGGCGAAGATGGAGCCACGCATCAAATTTTAGAAGATATTGGTTTGATGAAAATGCTGCCAGGGATGACGGTCATCAACCCTTGCGACTACAACCAAACCAAAGCAGCCACCATAGCCATTGCTGCGCACAAAGGCCCGGTTTACCTGCGTTTTGGCCGTCCGGTGGTGCCTACTTTTATATCTGAAGACACTCCTTTTGAAATCGGAAAAGCCCTTTTGCTGAACGAAGGGACTGATGTAAGTATTTTTGCTACCGGGCATTTGGTTTGGAAGGCCATAGAAGCCGGTCATATTTTGGCCGAGCAAGGCATCAGTGCAGAAATCATTAACATCCACACCATCAAGCCATTGGACGCGGAGGCGATTCTGCATTCAGTACGCAAAACAAAGTGCGCGGTGAGTGCCGAAGAACACCAAATCAATGGAGGATTGGGCGATAGCGTTGCGCAGACATTGGCACAAAACTTACCTGCTCCTTTAGAAATGGTAGGCGTGCAAGATCGCTTTGGCGAAAGCGGTAAACCCGACCAACTGATGGAGAAATACGGCCTGAACGCCAAATCCATCGTGGCTGCTGCACAAAAAGCAATTGCTCGAAAAAAGGACTAATCCAACCACAACCTTTTTGCTACCACAAGCTGTTATTACGGGTGAACAAATTCTTCATTCGTTTTTATTTAACTTATTTTGCATCATGACATCGACCAAAAAAGAGGTTGTCCCTTATAAAACAGCAGAAATCGATAAAAAAAGCCAAGTCAGGCTAATGTTCAACAACATTGCCCACCGGTACGACTTTCTTAATCACTTTTTAAGCTTAGGGATTGACATTTATTGGCGCTATGCTGCCCTCAAACTGCTGAAACCCTACCAACCCAAATTGATGTTGGACATCGCGACCGGTACCGCCGATTTTGCCTTGGCAGCTTTGAAACTAAACCCCGAAAAAATCATTGGGGTAGATATTTCGGAAGGGATGTTAGCCATAGGTCAACAAAAAATTACTCGCAAACAACTTGAAAAGAAAATCGAGTTGCGCTGGGGCGATTCTGAAAAATTAGATTTTACTGACAATTATTTTGATGCCGTTATCGTTTCTTATGGAGTACGAAACTTTGCAGATTTAAAGCAGGGCTTGGCCGATATTAGACGTGTGTTGAAACCTGGCGGGCAATTATTAGTGTTAGAATTTTCTAAACCACTATCTTTCCCATTCAAACAAGTCTATCAATTTTATTTTCAATACATCTTACCCACCGTAGGACGTTGGATATCTAAGGATCAGGCTGCTTACCAATACTTGCCAGAATCGGTGGCTGCTTTTCCAGATGGCAAAGAATTTGTGAAGATTATGGAAGAAATAGGTTTTGATCAGTGTACATACAAACCCTTAACTTTTGGAGTTTCAACCGCTTATTTGGGAATTAAATGAAAAAATTACGCTTTCCTTGCGACTTCCTATCGCTTA
>DMHB01000357.1 GCA_003449595.1 Microscillaceae bacterium
GGATCGCCCCAATATGCAGTTGCATTTTGCGCCTGTACAAGTGGGCAAGTATTCCGATGAAGGAGCCGATTTGTACAATCCCGATACATACCCTACTGCCGACGGGTATAGCATTTTGCCGACTTTGCTCAAACCCAAGAGTGTAGCTTTTATCGGTTTGAAGTCTAACAATCCATTTGATGCGCCACTGATTCAGCCCAATTATTTGGAATCGGAAGACGACCGAATGGTCTTGTTGAAAGGTACGCGCAAAGCCCTCGAAGTATTGGCTTCCGAATCTTTTAAGCCTTATCGAACCGAAACCCATTTCCCGAAAGGGGCTAATTCTTTGTCGGATGAAGCTTTGCTGGAGCATATCCGTCGTACTTTGGAGACGGTTTATCACCCCATTGGCACTTGCAAAATGGGCAGCGACGAAATGGCCGTGGTCGATACCCAACTACGGGTGCGCGGCATTGAAGGCTTGCGCGTGATTGATGCCTCCATCATGCCGACCATTGTATCGGGCAACACCAACGCACCGGTCATTATGATTGGCGAAAAAGGGGCTGATTTGGTGAAAGGCAAGGTTACTGCCTCGCAAACCAACTTAGCAACGGCCTAAACTGCTGATTGTCAGTTGGTTTTATAAAAAATAGACCTATAGGTTTTTCAAAACGTATAGGTCTTATTTATGTGAGGGAAGGTATTTTTATTGAAATTTTCCTTTCAATTCATCGTCCAACTTATCGGCCCACCATTCTAAATCCTTGATGCAGGTGGTTAGCTCTTCATAATCCATTCCTTTTACGTCACGCTCGTAAAAGGCAAAAATCCAGCTGCTTTTGGGTTTGATACAGAGGCGCATCCCTAACTTGTCGAAGTTCAATTCTAACAAATATCGATAAAAATCGGCTTGGTTGGCATTGGCTGGCACTTGCATAATGTTGGCATAAATGCAAATATAATAGCGGTTGTTGCCACCATCGGCCAAAAATACCTCTATGGGTGCCGAGCCACGTTGCCATTGCCACGTGTTGGAGGCTTCATCGAAGGTAGCTTCCTTGGTGAGTCCGATGGATTGCACATAGCGCTCGATCATTTCTTGGACTTGTTGGGTTTCTGCTGTCATACTTGAAATTTTGTAGTGAATATTGGGGGTTTACTTTCCGTAAAATTTACTTGTGCAAAAGTCAATCCATTTTTTGAGAATGTCTATATTTAGGCCGTTTTTTCAAATACAATCTACTTTTATGCCTAAAACTTTACAAAACTTATTATGCTGCCTTTTTGTAGGCGGATGGTTCACCGGATATGCGCAACAAATCACGATTGTGGACAAAACCACGCTTCAACCCATACCCTTGGTTACAGTAATGTGTGCTCCCGATAATCTCGGAATGCTTAGCAATAACGAAGGTAAGGTCGATTTGCCCGAGCTTCCTGCCGATGCACAAATATCTTTTCAAATGGTTGGCTATCAAACTATTGTGCTTAGCAAAGCTGCTTTAGAAGCCAACAATTTCCGAGTGATGTTGACCGAGAAAAGTTATGATCTCAATGAGGTGGTGGTATCGGCCAGTCGGTTTGAAGAAAAGAAAATCGACGTACCTCAGCAAGTGCAGGTCATCAAGGCCAAAGACATTGCTTTCCAAAACCAACAAACCTCAGCTGATTTATTGACCCAAACCGGCAATGTGTTTGTGCAAAAAAGCCAAATGGGCGGCGGTAGCCCAGTCTTACGTGGGTTCGAGGCCAACAAAGTGCTCATCGTAGTGGACGGGGTGCGGATGAACAATGCCATTTACAGAGGAGGACACCTGCAAAACGTCATTACCTTAGACAATACCATTTTAGACAAAGTGGAGGTGGTTTTCGGGCCCGGCTCGGTGGTGTATGGCAGCGATGCCTTGGGCGGGGTGATGCACTTTCATACACGCAAGCCTATTTTTGCAGAGCAAGGCGGGGTGTTGTTCAAAGCCAATGCCTTTACCCGATATGCGTCGGCCAACCAAGAAAAAACCGGCCACTTCGATTTCAACATCGGGCTAAACCGCTGGGCTTTTCTGACCAGTGTAACTTATTCCGACTTTGGCGATTTACGCCAAGGAGGCGCACGCGACCCCTTTTATGGCAATTTTGGCAAGCGGTTTTTTTATGCCGACCGCCAAAATGGACAGGACGTGATGGTGCAAAATCCAGACCCCAATGTGCAGCGCGAATCGGGCTATACGCAGTTAGACCTGATGCAGAAAATTGCCTTCCAACAATCCAACAAGATTTTACACACCCTCAATTTTCAATATTCTACCTCTTCCAATATCCCGCGCTACGATCGCCTCAGCGAAGTGAATGCCACAACCGGTATTCTCAACTTTGCCAAGTGGTATTATGGCCCTCAAAACCGCCTGATGGCAGCCTATCATTTGGACTGGAGCGCTGACCGAGGGTTGTTTTCCAAGGCACGCATTACGGTAGCCTATCAGCAAATCGAAGAAAGCCGCTTTACGCGAAGGTTTGGCAGCAGTAACCTACAAGGCCGCATTGAGCAGCTCGACATCCTTACGGTGAATGCTGACTTTAGCAAAGTGCTGCAAAAGCACGAATTGCGCTATGGCGCTGAATATACCAACAACCAAGTACGCTCTACGGCGCGTGCTACCAACATCAACACCGGAGCCGTAAGCCCCTTAGACACCCGCTACCCCGACGGCGGATCTTCGATGCAAAGTGTGGCGGCCTATTTTACCCATACCTGGGAAATCAGCCCCAAGCTTATCTTGACTGACGGCGTGCGTTATAGTTTTGTGGAGTTACAAGCGAAGTTTAACGACAAGACCTTCTTCCCTTTTCCGTTTAGCAACACCCGCCAGGCCAACAGTGCCCTGAACGGAAACCTTGGCCTTATCTGGATGCCCGAAGCCTCTTGGCGGGTGGCCGTGTTGGGGTCAACTGGTTTTCGCGCACCCAATGTGGACGACCTAAGCAAGGTGTTTGAATCGGTAACCGGCAGTGTGATTGTACCCAATCCCAACCTGCGCCCCGAATATACCTACAATGCCGAGCTAACCCTGAGCAAAGTGTTTGCGGGCAAAGTGCGCGTCGAGGCCAACGGCTATTATACTTGGTACCGCGATGCCATCACCACGCAGCCCTTCTTGTTTCAAGGGCAAAGCGTAATCGACTACAACGGGCAGCCCAGTTTGGTGCGGGCTTCGGTCAATGCACAGCGCGCCTTTGTATATGGCGGTAGTTTGCAAGTGGCTGCCGACATTACCTCGTCGTTTTCCATTACCTCGTCTATCAACTACACTTATGCCCGTATCAAAACCGACTCGACCGACTACCCGCTCGATCATATTCCGCCGATTTTTGGCAAGACTTCGTTGAACCTGAACCTCAAAAAATTTCGAGGCGAAGTGTTTGCGTTGTACAACGGCTGGAAAAACCTGCCCGATTATAACTTGGTAGGCGAAGACAACATCCAGTATGCTACCCCTTTCGGGATGCCGGCTTGGTTTACGCTCAACTTTCGCGCCTCGTATCAGATAAATCAATATGTGCAGTTGCAATTGGCTGTCGAAAACCTGACCGACCAAAACTACCGCGTGTTTGCTTCGGGCATCAGCGGGGCGGGGCGCAACCTGATGCTTACCCTGCGGGCCAGGATTTAAGTAGTGATGTTCATAAACTATTCAGGCCATCTTCTTATAAAAAGAGGGTGGTTTTTTTTTATGAACCGATGGTTGTTTTATCAGTAACCTTTTGTATATTCGTTTTCCAACAACCAACCCTACAACGATGAACAAACAATGGATGCTTTTTTTGGGCGCTTGGATGGCTACGCTGACAGCCGAGGCGCAGATTGGACGTTTGCCTTCGCGCTACGATATGCCCTACCTCCGCCGTGAGGCTTATACAGAACAGCAATTTTTCCTTACGGTAGATAAACAGAAATTAGGCATTGACAAAGCTTTTGTGCCTCCTTCTAAGTGGACTTATCGCGACTTGGTGATGCGCAACTACAACATCAATACCTATTTGCAAACACCTTGGCAAATCAACGAAATACAAACCAACCCCGATATGTATGGCTTGCTGGGCGAAAACCCCAACACCAAAATTGCGTATCCGAAAGTAGGCAAATTTGACTTGCGACAGCCACAGGTACGACTCAGGGTGCAACCTTTCCCCATTCGGTAGGGCAGGGCAGCAGGATTGACCACACAAGCCATCCAAAAAACAACGTAATCGCCCCTTGATAATAATTGATTAAACAACACCACTATGAAATACACACACAGCATATATATTACATGGATGCTTCTGTTATCGGGGTTTTTGCCAAGTATGGCGCTTGCGCAAATAGACAAGAAAACCACCAGAAGCGATTTCCCCTACCTGCGTCGCGAGGCATTCAACGAAGCAGCCAACGAGTCTGTTGATGCTGTAGATAAAGAAAAATTAGGCATTGGGAAGCAGCCGCCGCTGTGGGCTTACCACGATATGGTGATGCGCAATTATTTGGTCATCCCTTATATCCAAACCCCGGTGGTCATTAGTCAGATACAAGCCCAGCCCGAGTTGTATGGGTTGCTGGGTGAAAATCCCCGTTCGTATGTGAAAAATTATAAGTTGAAACATACCGACTGGAAAAACCAGACCTATCGACTCACTACCCGACCATTGCGCTCAGTGGTTTGGTAAAAAGTTATAACCCCATCCCAAACTTATCTTGGCCAAATTGGAATAAAAATGACTTCTTTTTGCCTTGGTAAGTCAGGTTGACAATGTTGGTTTGGTCGTCAAACAACTCTAACAACACCCGGTTGCTGAAAGTAGCTTGTGCTAATTCGACGGCGCGGCAATCTACTTCAAAATACAGCCAAAGCACATCGGTTTCGTTGCCTTGCTCCATTCCGTAAAAATGAAGTGGAGCGGTTTGGCCATTGGCATCTTTTACAATAAACCTTTGTGCCAGATATTCCTGCACCAACGGATACAAATCTTGGGAAATTTTGTCGAGTTTGATGATTTGTTCGGCGTATTGCTTGATTTCGTCGGTTTGAGTAGGCACTACAATCTTGGCTAACCTTTCGGGCAGCAAGCTTCTGAATTTCTCTTGAAAAATGAGCAGAGTGAGTGCTTTTTCAAAGTCGTCGATAAATACGCGCAAGCTTACTTCAAATGCCTTCGAGCGCGGGTTGTAGTCCATCTCGGCAATGCTGGTATGGAAGTCGTGGACAGGCCGAAAGCCCGATGCCACAGGGCTTGCTGGCGAAGCAAAACCTTGTGGCATCCAAATAAACAGCAGGGCTAACAAAATGTGCATTTTGGGGGGCTTAGAACAGCTTGTAAATATCGTTGAAAATAGCAAAAGCCATCAACCCTAACAACAAGACCATCCCTACTTTTTGGGAAGCTTCCAAGAAGCTGTCCGAAGGTTTTCTACCCGATACAATTTCATAGGTTAAAAACATTACGTGGCCGCCGTCTAAGGCCGGAATGGGTAAGAAATTCATGAAAGCCAACACCATCGACAAGACTGCCGTAATGCGCCAAAACCGTTGCCAATCCCAAGTGCTGCCAAATACTTGCGCTATGCCAATGGGGCCGCTGAGCGACTTAGAGGCTGATACTTCGCCCCGGAAGATTTTACCAAAGCCTTTGATGTTGTCATACACTACGGTAAAGGCCATCGTGGTGCCTTTGCTGACCGATTGGCCAAAAGAATAGTGCAGCGACTCAAATTTGAAGTCGTAGCGCGGCAAGAATCCTAATTTGCCTTCTTCGGTTACTTTGGCTTTTAGGCTCACCACTTCGCCCTTGCGCGATACTTTGAGGTCAATGTCTTTGCTTTTGTTTTGCTGCAAAGCTTCTTGTAATTCGTGGAAAAAGGCAATGGGCTTTTCGTTGATGCCTACAATTTTATCGCCTTTCAACATACCAGCCTTTTGGGCAGGACTGTTGGGGCTGACTTCGCCTACTTCAAAGGGCAAAATGGGGTCAATGAAGCGTTTGTTGGTGTTTTTCTTATCCGATAATTTCTCGATCAGGTCGTTCGGGATGCGAATGTCCATTTGTTGGCCGTCGCGCTCGATGGTGTAGTAACTATTGCTGTTGAGCAGGATTTTGGCGCTCACTACGTCCTCGAAGCGATCGAAAGATTGACCATTGATTTTCACGATCTTATCGCCGGTTTTCAGGCCAATTTCTTGGGCCAAAGGGTGCGCCACAATGCCGTGTTTGACGGCCTTGGCAGGAATGTATTCTTCGCCGGTATTGAAAATCAGCAAAATGAAAATGATGATGCCGGTAATTACATTGACCAAAATACCGCCCATCATCACAATTAACCGCTGCCAAGCAGGTTTCGAGCGAAACTCCCAAGGCTGTGGTTCTTGGTTGAGAAAAGTCTTATCCATCGATTCGTCAATCATTCCGGCTATTTTGACGTAGCCACCCAGCGGAATAGCGCCCAGTAAATATTCTGTGCCGCGCCAAGTGAATCCCCAAATTTTAGGAGGAAAGCCAATCGAATATTGCTCGACTTTCATACCAAACATTTTCGCGGTGATTAAGTGTCCAAATTCGTGTAGTCCTACTAAAATTGACAGCCCTAAGATAAGCTGCCCAACCATAATCAAAATGTCCATAATGCGATTTGTTTAAAAGATACTTTTGCGTGTTTAACGAATGTATAAAGTTAAGTTTATTTCAAATGTACAGCCCTGGTTTGTTGCGCCAACCGGCGGGCTTCTTCGTCAGAGGCCACATAATCGTCGTAGGTAGGGGCGGCCACAAAAGCGGCTTTGGCCATTACTTCGGCGATGAGATCCGACATTTCTAAGAAACCGATTTTATCTTGTAAAAAAGCCTCTACGGCGATTTCATTGGCGGCATTGAGCACACAAGGCATATTGCCTCCGCGCGCCAAGGCATCGAAAGCCAATTGCAGGTTGCGGAAAGTGGTTACATCGGGTTTTTCGAAATGCAGAGCCGGATAACGACTGAAATCAAATCGGGGAAAATCAGCCTTGAGGCGATTGGGATAACCCAAAGCATACTGAATGGGTAGTTTCATATCGGGCAAACCCAATTGCGCTTTGAGCGAGCCATCTTCAAACTGCACCAACGAATGGATGATAGATTCGGGGTGTACAACCACATCGATTTGGTCGGGGCGGAGGTCGAACAGCCACTTGGCTTCGATTACTTCCAAGCCTTTGTTCATCAGCGAGGCCGAATCGATGGTAATTTTTGCGCCCATTGTCCAGTTGGGGTGTTTGAGGGCTTGGGCTTTGGTAACTTGCTGCAAATCAGCCACTTGCTTTCCCCGAAAGGGGCCACCCGAGGCTGTCAAGATGATTTTTTCGATGGGGTTGTGGGCTTCGCCGGTCAGGCACTGAAAAATCGCCGAGTGTTC
>DMHB01000316.1 GCA_003449595.1 Microscillaceae bacterium
TCATGATGGGTGCGCGGGTATTGTTCAACATTAATCAGACCTCTTTTACTAACGCCGACGAAACCTGCCGAATGTTTATAGAAAGCCTTTCTGATATGGGAATGAATTTCTATGAGCCTTTCGATGTATCGGGATATGATGCGTACCACCAAGAGCCTATGTTTAACCGCGCTTGGATTTCGACCAACCGCCTGACCAACCGCTATAAATTTATCGAAGATTTGCTGCGAACCGATATGATGGGCGGCAACAATGCCTTTGGGTTCAGCATCAACCTGATTCAATATTGCGAGCGAACCATCAGCGATCCTTCTAACCCCAATATTTTGGTGGACGAATTTGTCAACATTGCCCTGCCACAAACCATCACCACAGAACGGAGAAACTACTTCAAATTTGTGCTCAATGCCGATTTACCCGATATGAACTGGACGGTAGAGTGGAGTCGCCGCAACAACCCGGGGTCGGCAGTGCCTATGCAATTGCAGAAATTCTTCAATGCTGTTTTGCAATCGCCTGAGTATCAATTATTTTAAAACTTGCCATTTCTAATGCACAACGTTATGAAAAGACGTGAATTTCTCAAAAATATGACTTTGGCTTCTGGTGCGCCTTTCTTACTCAATGGCATACCAGTCAACCTAATGGCTTCCAATAGTGCGCTTCATTTGGCTGCTGCCACCGCCGACAATGACCGGGTGTTGATTATTTTGCAACTCCACGGTGGTAACGACGGCTTGAATACCCTCATTCCCATTGATCAATACAGCATTTACTACAACCGTCGCGCCAACATTGCTATTCCTGATTTTGGTGCCAGAAAATTCATCGCCTTAGACAGTACCCTGCCAGTGCGCGACCAAGTGGGTTTGCACCCCGATATGGTAGGGATGAAGGCGCTTTATGATCAAGGCAAAGTATCGATTGTGCAAGGTGTAGCCTATGAAAACACCAATGGTTCACATTTCCGTGGGCGAGATATTTGGTTTATGGGGGGCAACTACAACGATTATTATAGCTCGGGGTGGGTGGGTCGCTATTTAGACCAAATATATCCCAACTATCCGACAGCCTACCCCAACAGCAATATGCCCGACCCTTTGGCATTAGAAATAGGCAATGAAGTATCGTTGGTTTTCCACCGCAGCAATGGCATACCGGTTTCGGTATCTATCCAAAATCCTGATCAGTTTTTCAATTTAGTAGATGAGCTTCAAGGATTTAAAGACAAACAAGGGTTCGACCCTCGGGGCATACCGCCTACCAGCCTCAACAATTCCCCTTATGGGCAGGAACTCAACTGGATTTTAGGTTTGGAAGACAAGTCAGCCGATTATGCCACACGCCTCAAACAAGTATTCGACAGAGGGCGCAATAGCCAAGGCATCAATTACCCAACGCTGTATCCGCTCAATGCGCCCCGTGGCAGCTTGTTCAATCCGCTTTCTTCGCAGTTGCGTTTGGTGGCGCGTTTACTGAGCGGAGGCATCAAAACCAAAATCTTCTTGGTGCGTATTGGCGGGTTCGATACCCACGCCCAGCAGGTAGAAGATTATGATCCTACTTTGGGCAGACACTCAGCCTTGTTGTACCACGTTTCGTCGGCGATGAAAGCATTCCAAGACGATTTGAAAAACTTAGGTTTAGAAAATCGTGTGCTCACCATTACCTTGTCAGAGTTTGGCCGCCGCATCGACTCGAACGCCAGTTATGGCTCCGACCACGGCACCGCAGCCCCTATTCTAATGTTTGGCGCGGGTGTAAAGCCTGGTGTCATCGGCACCAATGCAGACCTATCGCGCCCCGGGGGAAATTTGCCAGTGCAGTTTGATTATCGCCAGATTTACACAGCCATTTTGCAAGATTGGTTTGGCGCAACCGATGACCAAATCAGGCAGACACTTTTTGGCAATTATTTGAACACTAAATTGGCAGTCATCAATACCAATGGACAAGTAACCACCAACTTAGACGATTTCAAAGAGGCTCGCTTCCGCCTAAATGCTTGCTACCCTAATCCGGCCAACGAATCGACTACGTTTTCTTTTTATCTGAACACACCGGCTACGGTCAATTTAGGGTTGTTTGACTTAAAAGGCAGTTTGGTAAAAACCATTGTATCAAATCAAACTTTTGGTATTGGTTTGCACGAAATACCCGTCGATTTGAGCCAGTTGGTAGCAGGCACCTACGTTTATACCATTGAAACCGATAACTTGCAAGACTCTAAAAAACTAATTATTCAAAAATAAAGATCCCTAATACTTACAAGTATGACAAACAGGTGTATTTATTGCAAACCGTTCTTTTGGATGGTTGTAGGTTTGTGTTGGCTCGCTTCTTCGGATGTCTGGGCACAATACAAAGTCAAAAAGAAAGGCGAAAACAAGTCGAATAAAAGTCGCTTCGAGCGCTCGCAATGGTGGCTGGGGCTAAAAATTGGGGGCAACCTGACACAGGCTACGCCCACGGCACGCTACAGTGTGCTGACCTCTACGGCTTCCAATATTTTGGTGGCCAATAGTTTTCAGAAAAACTATCAAGATTTCAGCCAAGTAGGGTTTCAGTTTGGAGCTATTCTGACTTATAACTTTTATGAAAACCTTAGTTTGAGTTTTCAGCCGGCCTATTATCGAATCCGGTATCGGTACACCAACAACTATACTTGGCAAGACCCCTCGGTAGCAACCAATATTTTGACGATGAGCTATACGCATACCCAAACTACCGACTATTTGGACTTGCCGTTGGCCATTCGCTATGAATTTTTGAAAGACAATCGTGTAAAACCTTACTTACAGGCCGGAGGCTATGTAGGTGTTTTGCTGAATGCAAGCAAAAACATTGAAATCAAAGGCAATGACCAAGCCTCGGGCACCGGTGCCTTTAGTACGGCTTCTACCACAGTAGGCACGGGCAGGCTTTACCAAACCTTCAGCGGCGGTTTGTTGTTTGGCGGCGGAGTAAATGCAGACTTTGGTAATCTGCGCATCGCGTTAGAGTGCAATTATCGTTTAGGACTTTCGAACCTCACCAACCGAGCCAACCGGTTTTCTGACCCGCGCCTGACCGGTATAGGCGATGTACCTGACGATCTCTTGGCCAACAACTTGGAAATGACCTTAGGGCTGATGTTTCCGCTCAAATATTTGGTAAAAGATTATAAAAGAGTGAACCCCTAATTAGCAGAAACCTTATGCAAAAAATACTTACTTATGCTTGCTTTTGGGCGCTGATATTGTGTTGGAGCGCTTGCTCGTCGAACAAAGATGTGAAGCCCAGCGATAGTTTTACCAAGATATATGACAATGGAGAGTTTGGAGGCTCTTTTTTCCCTGTGGATGTCAAGCAAACCACCGATGGAGGCTACCTGATATTGGCAGAAGCTCGCCTTACTTCGTCTAATTTTTATGGGGTGTATTTGTTGCGCACCAACGAGCGCGGCGATGTGATTTGGAGTCGGCAAGCCCCGGCAAACTTTGTGAATCCTGTACCCGGACTATTTGCCGTAAACGATCAGTTTTTCTTTTTTTGTATGGATGCCACTTCTCTGGCTACCTATGCGATGCAAGTAGTGGAAGGCGGCGACCCTGTCATAGTACAAACTTTTGGCACACTGATTTATCCGCTCCATGCCTCACGGTTGCCTGATGGCGGGTATATTTTGCTAAGTTACGACAGGGTGTTGCAAAGCACCCGAATGACCAGGTTCAATGCCAATTTTGGGATTGTATGGCAAAATCAATACGCTGTGTTAGAAAACCCCGAAGCACTTCTGGTGGCGCACCTTACCCGCACCGGCCAACGGTTGCCTTTCTTAACAGGATTTATTGGCGATGGCAGCCCCAATACGTTCTTTTTCAATGGATTTCAGAATTTCACCTTTGCGCTCAAGTTTGTAAACGTTGCCAATGGCGACGGTGCAGGCTTAGGGGTTATCAATGGTTTCCGCTACAGCGGTGCTATCAGTGCGGCAGTTCCCATTGCCAACAATCGTTTTGCATTTACCCGCTTTAGCTTTGGGTCTAATTTCATTCTTCCGCAACAAACAATCAGCACCTTGGCCATTGCTTCAGCCTCCGATTTTGGTGGACAGCCCCTCAGCGAACTCAACAACAACGCCAAAGTGGCCGCCTTGCGCATTACATCGGGCAGCCGCGATGTGGTGATTTTTGCCAGCGATACCAAGGCCAACCAAATTGTATTGTATGCTTACAATGCCCAAACCGGCGCACTGATTCGAACCAAGTATTTAGGCTCGGGAAATCCTTACGAAATTGCCAACTTGGCCACCACCCAAGACGGAGGATTGGTTATCATCGGCACCAATTATTTGGCCGGACGATTTCCACGCATTGCCCTGTTTAAATTATCGAGTGCAGAATTTAACAACTTTGTGAAATAAAAAAACAAGTCAAAATTTTTGACATCTAAAAAACAAATTACTACCTTTGTAGCCCGTATTCAAATACGCAATGGCTTCGTAGCTCAACTGAATAGAGCATCTGACTACGGATCAGAAGGTTACAGGTTTGAATCCTGTCGAGGTCACAATTTCCAATAATGGATGAAACAAAAAAACCCGCTTTTTCAAAGTGGGTTTTTTTATTTGCAAAGCGCTATTTTTGACTGTATGACCAAGTAAGTTTAACTACAAGTTTAGCAAGCAAGGTAAGTAATTCGGTCAGTAAAAAATCGCTATATTGCCCTTATCTCTCCCCACCCAAAAACTACAAATTATGTTTGGCATCAACTACATCAAATTCGACTCTACTACCTACGTCATTCACTATGTGAAGGGTAAAATTCGCAAAGAAGGGCGCGGGCTATCCTTTTTCTATTTTGCTTGGAACTCATCCATTGCGGCCATTGCTACCGGTAGCAACGACGTGCCTTTTTTCTTCAATTGCCTTACAGCAGATTTCCAGACCATTTCGGTACAAGGGCAAATTACTTACCGCGTGGCCAATCCCAAGCAATTGGCTGAATTGTTAGACTTTAGTGTCGATCGATTTGGGCATTACAAAACCAACGATAACGAGAAAATCAGCCTCCGGCTCAATGTTGAAGCACAAGCAGCCATAGGCGGATTGGTACAGCAATTATCGCTCAAAGAGGCTTTGCGCAGTGCCAAACCCATCGAAGAAAATATCAAAACCGGTCTTGTTCAATCGGACGCTATCAAAATGTTGGGCATCGAGCCGCTCAGCGTCAACATTGCTGCCGTGAAAGCTACTCCCGAAATGGAGCGCGCCTTGGAAGCCGAAACCCGCGAAGCCTTACAGCAAGAGTCAGACAAGGCAGTATATGACAGGCGGAATTTTGCTGTGGTTCAAGAACGAACCATCAAAGAAAATGAGCTAAACACCGAAATTGCTGTAGAAGAAAAGCGCAAGCAAATCGTCGAAAAACAAATGGAAATTCAAGAAATTGAACAAACCAACCACAAAAAAATAGCGCTGATGGAGGTAGATGCCAAGATTGCCGTAGAAATAGAACGCCAAAAGCTCATCGATTTGGAAACTACCAACCAACGCAAACAGGCCGAAACCCAAGGTTTTGCTTTAGAAACTACGCT
>DMHB01000085.1 GCA_003449595.1 Microscillaceae bacterium
ATGTTGATAAGGAGGTAATTGAGAAGTTTTCCAAAGTTGGAGAACAAAGCGATGCTATAATCAAAAACTTTTGGGATGAATTTGGCGAAAACCAAGAAAAATTACAGAGATTAATAGACAACCCTTCGCTGATTGATGCGTGGATAGCTAAGAATGGAGTGAGTGCGGTTGGGAAGGAAGGATTCAATGCTGCCAGTAAGACTCTACCTGAATTACATGCAATAGCAAAACAAAATTCTGCTTTATTTCGACAGCTTTTTGGCACTAATGAAAAAGGAGCTCAAGAGGTTTTGGATAACATTAAAAATATTAAAGTACCAGAAGGGCTATCAAAAGAAGCAATGCAGGCTTATCGTGAATTAATAAATAGAGTTGGAGATCCGCGAGGTACACAAGCAATAAGAGCAAAAATTTTGGATGAATTGTTAAAAAGATAATACACATGCTGATAATCGCTTTTTTTAAACATACTTTTAGGTTATATTATTTAAAGGATTTAATATTCTCAGATATGATAAAAATCGGCAATAAAAATTATCACAAAGATTTTGAGTCAAAGGAAAATGAAGGATTTATAGGCTTTTTTGATTGGCTTAGAAAAAATGAAACAGAAATTGTTGGGATTAGACTTTGTTATTTTGAGCATCACATTTACAATAGGTTATTAAATACGTTTCCATATGTGAATGTTACTAACGAAGGAAAGTGGATTGAGCTATTATTTAAAAATCAAACTTATGATTTTGATTAAGTGGAGACCAAGACTTTACCAATAATTACGTTTATAAATCCGAAGGAGGTGAATATCTTTTTACATTTGGATTAGACCATTTATCAGAAGGTGAATTAAATAGTTTGCAAGAATATTGTGAAGTAATAAATGAGGAAAATACCCGTTGTGCGTAGTCTTAGCACAGCGAGACTACGTACTTATTTTTGTATCAATCTTCAGATTTGTGTATAAAAGTCATTCTTACCACCCCCAACTTCCTCGCCTTATCCACTGAGAGGCGTTTTTTAGGGGCTGTGCAAGGTTTTGGAGATTTTTCTATTTTTGATAAGCCACAGGTCTTCAGACCTGCGGCAGTGGGTGGAACCTAATGGAAGGAAAGCAAGGGTAGGTCTTCTTCTTTCCGAACGGAGTTATTCACATTAAATCCCTTCGGGATTATAAAGCCTACCTTTCCCAAGTCCGAAGGATTTGAACGTGCGTAACCATAGGTGTAACCTGTGGAAAAACAAGTAAGGGTAAATACAAACTTAAGCTTGGGAAGGCAGAAGTCAAGTTATACCGCAATCATTTCCTTGAACTCTTCTAAGGAAACAACCGATACTTTAGGAAAATCAATGCTTTTGAGGATGTTGAAATGTTTGTCGTTTGTTATCAGATAATCTGCACCGATTGAAATGGCTAAATCAACAAACTTGTTGTCGTCCGCGTCTTGTACGATTAATTGCCAACGATAAAACGGTTCTGCAAAAATGGTGTTAGGAGCAATAGACAGTATATTCAAAACTAAGTCTGCTGTGCTTTGAGAGTATTTCTCGGCTAATTTTTCCTCATATTCGCTCATAATCTCATTACTCAATGCCCATTCAAAAGCGCAACGCTCAAACGCTTGATACAGCCAATAATGCGTACTTTTTGGCGGTATGGAGGCCAATAAACAATGCGTGTCAATCACTACTTTCATTAGCTTTCATCAAGGAGCATTGCGTCAAAGTCTGCTTGGGTATAGCCTTTTTCAGCAATTACCTTTTCTAATTCAGCTTTGAGGAGCTTGTCATAGTGTTGCACCAGCACTTGCTTTAGCGACAATATTTGCTCTTCAGTCATTTCGCGATCGAAAAGTCGCAGAAGACTTATTTGCAAGTCATTCAGTTTAGATGCGTTAAAATCAGTTTTTGGCATTGCTTTCGAACTTTATCTTTATTAAAGATACAAGGTTTTTGTGAAAGAAAAATAATCTAAGCTACTTGTAGAACAGAGAAGCCTCCGCTCTAAGTGAAGGCTTCTCTGCTATATTAGCCAATATACGCCTGCCTTGCTACTGATTATCAGGCACTTTGTTCTGAATCGGCGGAATGGTTTGAATAAAGGCATAAATGGCCTTCATTTCGTGCTCGCTCAGCAGGGCATAGGGAAGCATTGGATACTTGAAACTGTTGCCATTGGGCAATTTTCCGGTGCGCATCGCTTCAGCAAATTGGGCTTCGGTCCATCGGCCAATGCCGGTTTCTTTATCGGGGGTAATGTTTTTGGTCAGCATTTTCCTGCCTTGCAAGTCATATACCAAGTTGCCGCCACCCATATAGCCTTTCGACAGGCGCGGTTCTAAGAAATTGTTGGTAGCAAAGTTGTTCGAGTGGCAAGAAAAACACTCATAGGTATTGACCAAATACTCGCCAAAAACCACCAAGTTGTTGGTGTCGGGGGCTGCTACTTCCTTTGCGGGATAAGGAAACGGCTTCCAAGAGGGGTCAACCAAGCACAAAAACTTGGTGAAGAAAGCAACCTCGGAAGGCTTCGAGGCAACGGCCTTAGGCTTTACCATATCGTGGTCGGAGCGCAAAAACGCGATGATCGCCTTCAGGTCTTCGTCGGAGGTATGGATGAGCTTGGGCATATACGGC
>DMHB01000442.1 GCA_003449595.1 Microscillaceae bacterium
CAAAAAATTGCTTTAGACCTCAACGGTACTAATACCATCAGCCTGTTTGGTGTGCAAGGAGCAGGCAAAAGCTACTCCATTGGTACAGTCATGGAAATGACTCTGCGGCAGTTTCAAAACGTTAATTATTTATCGCATCCTTTGGCGGGTGTAATTTTTCATTACAGCGAAAGCGAAGATTACAAGCCTGAGTTTACCTCAATGATTTACCCAAATACCAAACCCGACGAGGTCAACAAGCTGCGCCAAGGCTACCAAGCCCAACCCGACAGGGTGCGCGACATTGTGTTGTTGGTGCCTAAGGCCAAAGTATTAGAACGTCGGCAAGAATATCCCAATATTCCAGTAGTTCCCATTTCATTTGCTTCTTCGGAGCTGGGCATCAAAGAATGGAAATTTTTGATGGGGGCAGCCAACAACTCAGCGCTGTATATCAAGCAATTCAATAATTTGCTCAGAAGCTTGCGCGAAGACATTACCTTGGCCAATTTGGAAAATGCCATCGCGACTACCAAGTTATTGTCGGCAGCACAAAAAGAACTTGCCACGATGCGCTTGAGTTTAGCCAAAGAATTTATCAACGATGCTGTGGAGTTGAAACAATTACTCAAACCTGGCCGGTTGTTATTGGTCGATTTAAGGGATGAATTCATTGAAAAAGATGATGCCTTGAGCATTTTCGTGGTAATGCTCAATATTTTTGCGGCTGCTCGCCAAGAGGACGGCTCAACGTTCAATAAATTCATTGTATTTGATGAAGCGCACAAGTATATGGCCAACAAGAGTCTGACGAATGTAATTGTAGAAACCATCCGCGAAATGCGTCACAAAGGCATCAGTTTGATGATTGCCAGCCAAGATCCGCCCAGTCTGCCCACCGAAATCATTGAACTGAGTACTATTTTGCTGGCTCACCGGTTCAACTCGCCCCAGTGGCTCAAGCATATCCAAAAGGCACTTATTCATTTGGCTCATCTAACGCCTGAAGAGATGGCCGGATTGAAACAAGGAGAGGCTTTTTTCTGGACGAGTAAGTCTAACGATCCTAAATTTACCCACCGGGCAGTTAAAATTAAAACCCGCCCTCGGGTTACCCAACACGGCGGCGCAACCCTGACCGCAGGGGGTAAAAAATAGCTGCCTATGGCATATTTGCCAACTTTTTTAGTAATTTTGGCTATTCAAAAACCAGTTTTTTGCTTCAATAGTAATGGCTCAATGCTTTGTAAATTATGGCTTCTGACACCCTTCTTGAAGATTTAACCCACCGACTTGGCCAGTTGAAATCCTTATTTCCTGAGGTTTTTGTAGAGGGTAAATTGGACTGGCAACGCCTTCAACAAGTACTTGCAGACGAAACACAAGTTGTCTTTTTGCCTACTGAACCAACTTATGGACTGAACTGGGTTGGCAAAGCAGAAGCCCGTTTAGAAGCTTTAAAACCTGCCTCTTCGTCGTTGATTCCTGATTTTCAGCATAGTATTCTCTTCGATAAAGCCGCGCACGCCTTCATTGCCGGCGAAAATTTAGAAGTGCTCCGCCTGATGCAGGCTAATTACTGCGAACAGGTAAAAATGATTTACATTGACCCGCCTTACAACACCGGCAACGATAGCTTTATCTATGCAGACAACTTTGCCGAACAAAAACGCAGCTACCAACAACGAATTGAGAAAATAGAAAAACCGGCTTCCTCAGCAGATCTTGACTTCTGGAAAAAACACCTGAAAGACAACGGCCATTTTCACGCTGCGTGGCTATCGATGATGTATCCACGCTTATTTTTGGCCCGTAACCTTCTGCGTGAAGATGGCGCAATATTTATTTCTATCGACGACAGCGAACAGGCACATCTGAAGCTACTTTGTGATGAAATTTTTGGCGAAGAAAATTTTATAGCCAATATGGTGCGCCAACACAAGGCCGGAAGTGGCCACGACAGCAGCGCCATAGCCATCGAATACGACTATATTTTGGTATATGCCAAAAATAAATCGAAGCTGAAATTTAACCAGGAAGTCGTGGCTGTTGAACAAGACCCTAAGTACAGGATGAGCGACGCTTGGGAAGCCACCCGTGGAAAGTTTTACTTGCGTGATTTGGCTTATAAAGGTAGCTACAGTGTTTCGATGGATTACGCCATAGAAACTCCTGACGGGGAAGTAATTTATGCGGGAGGGAAATTTGGCGAACCTTATACTTGGCGATGGAATCAGAAAAAATTGGCTTGGGGCATCGAAAATGGGTTTATTGAGTTCCGCAAAAAACCTACCGGATGGAAAGTTTACATCAAGCAGTACCAATTTGTAGATAATAACGATACGCCCCGACAGCGTACTTTGCCCTACAGGGCGATGATCAAGTTTTTGAATGGATCGGGAAGTCAAGAAATTGTTAAGCTTTTTGGCGACAGCACCTTTTTTAGTTTTCCAAAATCAACTGATTTGTTGCAATACCTTATCAAAATGGTTTGTGATAGAGAAGACTTGATACTTGATTTTTTTGCGGGCAGCGGCACTACCTCGCACGCAGTGATGGCGCTTAACCAAGCAGACGGGGGGCATAGAAAGAGTATCAGTGTGCAACTGCCTGCGCCTTTAGAGCCAACCCACGCCGCCTATCAACAAGGACTGACCACCATAGCAGCCATCGCCCGCGAGCGTCTTGTGCGTGCCATTGGTCAGCTTTATCCTCAAGGTGATGAATCGGTAGGCTTGCGTGTATTTGAGTTGTTGAACAAAGAATCTAACGCAGAAAAAACAGCCAGCGAATTGCAAAAATTGTATGCTGCGTGTTTGGACATCATTAGCCAGCAAGGTGGAAGTCTGATGGATGAGATTGTTTTGTTGCGGCCTGAGGATAAAATAGCCTATTGGCGCAACCAACAAACCCTGCTTTGCTTGGGTCAATGGCCAACTGATTGGGAGGCTTTGATTTTCAAACAGTTAACCGTAAAGCGGATAATTTTTCACGAAAATACTTTTGCTGCCAATAGCGAAACCTTCCAGCAATTAAAAAATCAATTGGCAAAAGCTTCGGTTTTACTACAAACGCTATGATTGGGTTGAAAAATATCATCCGCTTGCCCGTGAGCGATGAGGCCATTAGGCTTGCTTTAACCCGTGCCTTGCAACATCAATTCAGGGATAACCTAAGAAACCGCCCACCGGCAGTGCAATTAGATTGCAAAATCAGGGGCTATTTGGGCGAAATTGTACTAAAAGAGTGGTTTTCTCAGTTTGGTATTTCTTTCAGCCAATCGAATTATATTGAAGATGACGCAGACATCGACATAGATTTGCGGTTAGAAACCCCGCGCAAGGCGTATAACTTTGAAATTAAGACTTCGCTGATTCCTGATGGGTTTAAAACCTTGCGCAATAGTTTACAACAATGTGATATTAAACTGATTCGCCGGACTGAACAGTTTACCGACCTACGAGGTGATATTCATATTCAATTATTTTATCGTTTTTTGAGGCAAAAACGCGACAACTGGTTAGCTGCTCAACAAGTGGACTGGAGCGATCCTGAGGCTGTTTACAATGGCTTGCAGTTGAGTCTTTACCAAGATCATACCTTTTTAGTGGGTTGGATTGACAAGCCCACCTTAGAGCAATACTTAGCTGCCTTGCCTGCTGATCAGCGGGTTTGGTCGTTCGCACAAGCGCAAAAAACTTTTTGGAAATGCAATCTGCAAACTGTTGCTCACCCTCCTGAATACCTGCGCTACTATGTGATGGGACTTCTTTCTTAGTCAAAATCGGGTTAGTAACTTCCCATATACTTGCGCAGCACCCATTCGGCGCTGACCAATACAAGTACGACAAAAAACAGCCACCACCAATGAATCAGTTCCTGTACCTCTTCGCGGCTATGAATGAGGTTAGGCTTGCGGTTTTCGAGCAAAGCTTTGGCTAAGGGTTCTACTTGGTTGGCCAAGAAAAACTTGCCTTTATTTTTTTCGGCTAATTGTTGCAGCATATTGTGGTCGGCGGTGTAAGTGAGGTCTTCGAGCTGCATACTTTTCACCATAAAATTGCCTTTTACTGTTTCCACTTTCCCTTTGAGGGTAGCCGAAGCCGTATAAGCATACACGCCTTTGGGTAGTCCACCTACTTCAAAACGGCTATTTTCGGGTGTAGGCGTAAAAGTATAGTTGCTTGCTTTGCCGTTTCCGTCGGTTAGCTGGAGATTGATCGCATCGCCATAAACACGTTCATAATTTTCGTTATAGATTTCTGCTTCAAAAACCACTTTTTCAAAGTCATAAAATTCATTGTTGATAGGATACACCTTGAGCCTGCGCCGATCTTCTTTGAGATTTAGAAATTGAAGCAGCTTGTTGAGCAATTCATCAACCAATTCTGTTTTCTGAGTAATGTCAAACTCTTCCATCCGCCATTGCCACAAACCTTCGCCCAAGAGGACAGCGACCTTATCGTCGGGGGCAGGGCTAAGCAACAACAAGGGTTTCTGTGTTTCGACAGTTCCGACCCGCTGGCGCATCAGCACCTCCCAGTTAGCACCTGCACTTACTTCGCCGAAAGGCACAGACAAAGGAGGAAATTTTTTAAAAATTTCGGTTTTCTTGGCATCAAAAGTAAACTTGCTGAATTTATCATTCCAGATAGGCGTTACTTTATCCATTTGACTGCCTCGGGGTACAATTTTCAATGATTTGAGGGTGTTGTTCAAACTATTGAAATTACTTTGGCTACCAACGATGTAGAGTATGGGCGTTTGCTCTTTTCTAAACTTCTCCCATAGTTCGTCGCCAATGCGCTGTGTGTTGGGAATTTGATGTAAAATGACAACATCATACTTTTCATTCTTGAGCGTATTCACGCCGGGCAAGTGTATGTCTAAAGTAAAATTTTCATTTTTTGCCAAAGCCAAGCGGAGGGCTTTCACGTCGGGATGAGGACTGGCGCTTACGATGAGTATTTTCTGTTTGCCATCAATCACTTCTACATATACATCGCGGCTGTTGTTCTGCTGGCTAAATTCATCCGGCAGGGCATCAACACTGACTACAAAGTGCTGATTTCCAATGGTTTTTGCGTTGGCTAAGAAACTGACCTGTACCACATCGTTATCGCCTTTGAACTGAATACTTTTTTTATCGATTACCACGCCTTGTTGCGAAAGATACACCGTAGCGGCTTGGTTGGGGAAGCCGGTTTGGGCGATGTCGGCCACAATAGGAAATTGGTTGTTGAGGTAGGCAATTTTGTTGGCAATGACCGCCTGCACACGCAAGTCTTTTTTGGGAACCGGATCGCCTAAGCCCACCGTAAAAATGGAGGCTTTGTAGGTATTATACAAAGGAGAAGCCCCTTGGTTGAAAATGCCGTCGGTGAGTAAAATAATTTTATCCAAATTCTGATTTTCATACAGGTTTTGGATATTGGTCAACATCGCACTCAAGGGTGTAGCTTGCGCATCAAATTTTACTTGGGAAAAGTTACTGAGCTGATTTTCTTGGTTGAAAGAAGTCAGCACCACCTTTACATCCTCTTTGGCCAGTTGTGCGGTAAGGGCATCTATTTGTTTGAGCAAAGCGTCTAAAGCTGCTGTATTTTTAGCTACCGATTCGGAGTTGTCGAGTGCAAATACCACAATTGGTTTTTCGAGAGTATTGATTACTTGGCGTACCAATGGGTTGATAAGCAGCAAAATAGCTATAAGACTAACAACTATAAACCGAGCTGCCGCCAATCCATAGTTGAAAGCACGGCTCCAAGGAGCTTTTTTTTGGTATAACAAAACTGCATAGCCGACTCCGATAGGCAAAGCGACCAATAGCCACGCCCAAGAATTTTGAGCAATAATTTCTGCAATCTTCATAAAAAGGTATAGTAAGCCAAGGCTTGAATACTCAAATTTACTGGAAAAATGCTTGGAAGTATAGGGCTTCGTTAAATCTTTTCTTTGGGAACTTTCAATTCACCGAAAAAACCTCCAAATATTGGCAAATACGCTCGAAGGCTTTGCGTTGCTGGTCGGTAGCATTGCTTTGGGCAACCAATGTTTTGTAGTCTTGCACTATCCGTTGGTAGCTGGGGTTTTGGTTCAGTTTAGCAATGTATAGCCCGCGCATACAGCGGTAAGTTTGGTTGTAAATATAAGGCGAGGGAATGTGCGACTGCCCATTGATAAGTACATCCAAGTAGGCCAATTCCATCGCTTGGTCTAAAAATTCAAACCCTTTGTCTTCCATAAAATCTTGCACTTGCAAACAGACACTGTTCAACTCTTGCAGATCTTTGATTTGAAAACGTAAGTACTTTTTCCCTTGTAACCGCCCCATCGAAGTCAGCAAGGTGGCTGTATCGGCACGGTTCATTTGTAGGATGTTGGTAAACTGCCCTACAAATTCCTCGACTGCATCAAGGCGGACTCCCAAATTGAGTTCTACAAGGCATACTTCTTCATACACACTCAGGGCAGGGATAATCATCTGAAAACCATTGGGTTGCGATTTTCTAAATTGATGTTTTGGAAGCAAAAGCTCGTAGCCAAACCGATCGAAGAAGGGTATAAGGTGAAGGATAAAATGTGAGGTAAAATCTATTGCCATACCCTAACCCATACGCAAATTAAGCAGCACAAGGCGATCAGAAAACACACAAAAAACAGAAATAAGTGATGGGAGAGCCTTTCTTAATCTTCAAATTCAAGTTTGGCATCTTTCAAGGCTTTCATTCCTTTTTCTAAGCCGCGCAAAGTAAGCGGAAACATCCGATTGTGCATCAATTCTTTGATAAGGCCAATCGAAGGGGTATAATCCCAATACTCTGACATAGTAGGGTTGAGCCAAATGGTATAGGGATAATTTTCGGTAAACCGATGCAGCCATACCGCGCCCGATTCCGAGTTGTTGTGCTCTACGCTGCCATTGACCGACGATATTTCATAAGGTGCCATCGTAGCATCGCCCACAAAAATCACTTTGTAGTCTTTGTTGTACTTATGCAGCACCTCAAGCGTCGGGATGCGCTCTTCGTGGCGGCGGCGGTTGTCTTTCCACAGGGTTTCATATACGCAGTTGTGGAAATAGTAATATTCTAAGTGTTTGAACTCGTATTTGGCAGCCGAAAAAAGTTGTGAGCAAAGCGTGATGAACGAATCCATCGAGCCACCAATATCGAGCAAGAGCAATACTTTGACTTTGTTCTTTTTGGAGGCGTGCATCGCAATATCCAATACGCCCGCATTGCGCGAAGTACGGGCAATGGTTTCATCGATGTTTAGCTCGTCAGGGATGCCTTCGCGGGTAAGGATGCGCAGCCGCTTCATCGCCAACTTCATATTGCGGGTGTTTAGCTCTACGTTGTCGTCCAGGTTTTTATACATCCGTTTGTCCCACACCTTGACAGCGCGCCCTTGTTTGCCTCCTTCTTGGCCTATGCGGATGCCTTCGGGGTTATAACCATCTGCCCCAAACGGCGAAGTGCCTTTGGTACCGATGTAGGTATCGCCGCCTTCGTGGCGCTCTTGCTGTTTTTCAAATAGTTCTTTGAGGCGCTCCATCAATTTATCGATTCCACCCATTGTCTCAATCAGCGCTTTTTCTTCTTCGGTAAACTCGCGGTTGCCCAAGGTTTTCTTCAGCCATTCTTCCGGAATTTTAAAAACGGCCTCCATAGGGAGCTTGTACAATCCTTGGAAAAATTGCCCAAAAATCATATCAAACTTGTCTAAGAACTTTTCGTGTTTGACATATACCGCTCGGCTCAAAGCATAAAAATCTTCGACACTATACGACACCACGCCTTTGTCTAAAGCTTCGAGCAGCATCAAGTGTTCTTTGAGACTAACCGGAATGCCTTGTTTTTTGAGTAAAAGAAAGAAATCCAAAAACATACGCCAAACATTTTAAGTGAAAACCAAGAAAGCAAAGTGGTTATATTATCGCCCAAAGCGGCGCAACCGCTCAAACAGTGTAAAGTCTTGTTCGTTTTTCAGCATCGAACCCATATAAGGGGGTAAAGTAGCTACCAAATCCACATTTTCAAGCTCTTTGGCTGTATGTTTGCCATAGTTCAGCAGGCGAATCCAGTCTATCAGTTCACTGGTAGAAGGTTTCTTTTTTAGCCCTTTTACTTCGCGGATGTTGTAAAATACTTTCATTGCATTGTCCATTAGTTCTTGCTCAATGTCAGGGTAGTGTACCTGAATAATTTCCTGCATAGTGGCCGGATCAGGAAACGTAATGTAATAAAAGAAGCAGCGGCGCAGAAAAGCATCCGGCAGTTCTTTTTCATTGTTAGAAGTGATGATGATGATGGGGCGGTGCTTGGCGCGGATGGTTTTTTGGAGTTCATAGACATAAAATTCCATCTTGTCTAACTCCAATAACAAATCATTGGGAAATTCGATGTCAGCTTTATCGATTTCATCGATCAACAAAACTACTTGTTCGTCAGACTCGAAAGCTTCCCAAAGCTTCCCCTTCACGATATAATTGGCAATGTCTCTCACACGTTCGTCGCCCAATTGGGAGTCGCGCAAGCGCGAAACAGCATCATATTCGTACAATCCTTGCTGGGCGATGGTAGTCGATTTGATGTGCCAAGTGATGAGTTTTTTATTGAGCGCTTTCGCGATTTCAAATGCGAGCAAGGTTTTACCGGTGCCAGGTTCGCCTTTCACCAACAAGGGCTTTTCCAGCGTAACGGCTGCATTGACTGCCACGCTCAACTCGCGGGTGGCTACATAAGTTTCTGTGCCTTGAAAAATCATATCGTAATAGAAAAGGATTGAAAAAAGTTGATTACAAAAGAATGCTTGTTGCAAAACCTAAAACAAAACAGAATAGTTTGCAAAAGTAGCGATTTTCCGAAATTTATGCCGTTTTTGGTGAAATATGCCTGTGTATCCTGAGTTACAAACTGAGGATAGCACTTTTTTCTTTAATTTGGAACTTTAAATGAGATGAAATGGTAAACGAGGATAGCGTGGAAAAGGAAAAAACTACCTTGAAATTATTAAAAGATGGATGATTTAAAAAATAATAATACGTTCATTGCTATTGTGATTGTAGAAACTTACTCTAACCATCATAAGATAAAGCCCCCACTGCCGCAGGTCTTCAGACCTGTGGCTCATCAAAAATAGAAAAATCTCCAAAACCTTGAAAACCCTTACAAAAACGCCTCGAAGTGGATAAGGCGAGGAAGTTGGCGGTGGTAAGAATGACTTTTATACGCAAATCTGAAGATTGATACAAAAATAAGTACGTAGTCTCGCTGCGCTAAGACTGCGCACAACGGGGGGCGACTCCAAAGTACTATAGCATCCTGAGTTACAAACTTAGGATAGCGGGGGTTCAGATATAATTACTATCAGGCTTCTCTATTGGTTCCCCCATTAATTGAAGGGTCTCTCTTGCCATTTCTCTAACCTTATTCCATTCTACATTTGAAAAATCATCTAATTCTAAATTTCTTAAACACCACTGCATTTTATTGTACAAACGTAAAATTGATGCAATTGAGTTATTTGAAAATTTATTGTTCTCAATAAGTGTAGGTAATATTAAAAAAGCATTTTCAAAACTTGATGTCACATCGTCTGGTACATCTGCAAAGTCCGGTAAATACTTCTCTTGCTCTTCTAATGAAGAAGCTAATAATTTTAGACTTTCGGTTACCATTTTGTATTGTTGTTCCATAAATTAGGGATTTACTGGTATTCTAAATGTTCCATTACCTGTTGATACTTTCCAATATGGCGCGCCACCAAAATGCCTTGGGGTACCTGGGTGATACTGTATCATTCTTCCTGTAAAATCAGTACCTGCTTGATTCATTTCTCGAAGTACCCAACCATCTGATCGAGTACTTTTTCTCATCACATCATTAACCCAATTTTTTGAATTGCCTAATACAGATTGAACTTGTTCGAGTGACTTACCTTGTAACAAATTAGGGTTAGCTAAAACATCGTCTACGCTATTTAATGCTTTACCTACCCCCTTAGCGGCACTCGCTCCATTCTTAGCTATCCACTCTTCAATCAG
>DMHB01000245.1 GCA_003449595.1 Microscillaceae bacterium
GGTGTGGCATACGTTGAAAGTAGTAGTATTGTAAAAGTTATGATAAATTTACTTTATACAAACCAAACCAATTGGAAAACAACTGATTTTTGAAAGCCATTCCACGCAAGTGAAACCCTGAATTGGGTTTAAACAAGTTATTTTAGCACATATTGATTTTGAGAAAACCCCTAAAAATCATCAATCTATTGATTTTCAGCTTAATATATGTAGTTTTGTAGGGTTATCAAACTGCAAGCTATGCCTTCCAATCCGCAACAAACTTACTGGCTACATTATCTTTGGATATATGGATTTGTAATTTTGGCCTTTGGTGTAGTTTGGGAAATGAACCGAACTACCACAAAAACAAAGAAGCCTTCAGGCGAAGCCCGCCCTGACTCGATCGATGCGATGGTGTTTGCCGGTGCCTCGCAAAAAACCAAAACCCCCATGCTGCGCAATACCAACCACACCCAGGAGTTTGAGCAGTTCAAAACCGAAGTAGAACGACAAGCCTATCTTTATCCTCAGTTTTTTTTGTTGGAAAGCCCCAGCTTTCAGAAAAAAGTAGCCCTTACCTTCGACGATGGCCCTGATACTACTGTAACCCCCGAAGTGCTGCGCATTTTGAAAGCACAGAAAGTAAAAGCCACCTTTTTTGTGGTTGGCTTCAAGATTTTGCGCCACAAGGCACTTTTGCAACAAATGCTCGACGAAGGGCATTGCATTGGCAATCATTCGTTCGACCACCCCAATTTCAAAACCCAGGCTTGGCCAACGGTATGGCAAGAACAAGTTGAAAAAACCGAAAAATTGACCGAGAAGCTAACCGGCAAAAAAATGCGCTTCGTGAGGCCGCCTTATGGCCAGCTGACCGATGCCCAAATCAAAGAGCTGGGCAAGAAAGATTACAGGGTGGTGAATTGGTCGATTGATGCGTATGATTGGGACAACCAAAAAAACGACCCCGAAGCCGTTTGCGACCGCATTATGAACAACATCCACCCGGGGGCTATTATTTTGATGCACAATGGCGAAAAAAGGGGCAATACGGTTTTGGCTTTGCCCGCGCTCATCCGCCGTTTGCGCGCCGAAGGGTACGAACCTGTGGCCTTAGACGAACTTTTGGCCACGATGGCCTACCACCGTTCAGCCCAAGAGTAAAACCCGTCAACCTCCTATGGCCGACATCGATTCGTGTACGGGGTTCAGTAAGTCGCGTTTGGCTTCTGCCTCAAAGCCGTCTTTGGGTCGGTTGCTGAAAGCCTTCAACAACATTTCTGTCAGTTGTTCATCGGAAGCCCCTTGGCGCATCCAATCGCGGATATTCAGCACGCCTTCATCATAGAGGCAGGTTTCGAGTGTGCCTTGCGCCGTAAGCCTGATTCGGTTGCAAGTGCCACAAAAAGTGCGCGAGAATGCAGCAATCACCCCAATCTTTCCTTGGTGTCCGTCGATGGCATAGTGATAGGCCGTGCTGAATGGCTCGTCTGCTATTTTTTGCAACGAAGGGTAGTGTGCGCGAATATGGGCTATGATGCGTTGGTAGTCCCAAGGTAAGGCGGCTTGTTTCTGCCCTTCGCCGTTGAAAGGCATTTCTTCGATGAAGCGAACTTCCAAAGGCAAGTCTTTGGTCAGGGCTACCATAGGCAAAATATCTTGGTCGTTTTTGTCTGCCATCACCACCACATTGAGCTTAGTAGGAATTTGAACTTCTAAAAGCGCGTCAAGGGTTTTGAGTACCCGTTTCAGCTCGTTGCGGCGTGTAATTTCAAAAAAACGGGCTTCGTCTAAGCTATCAATGCTTAGGTTTACACTGCGGATGCCCAGCGCTTTGAGGGCAGGCACGTGAGGCGCTGTCAATACACCATTGGTAGTAAGATGGATGGCATCGATGCCCGGAATGGCTGCCAGTCGGGCGAGAAAGGGCATCAATTCTTTTCTCACAAATGGTTCGCCACCCGTGATGCGTAGTTTGTGAATACCCAATGGGGCAACCAAACGCACCAGTCTTTCCATTTCTTCAAAACTTAAAATCTCTTTTTTGGGCAGGTATTGCACCCCATTTTCGGGCATACAGTAGAAGCAGCGCAAATTACATCGGTCGGTTACCGCTAAGCGCAGGTAAGTAATGGGACGGTTATGGTTGTCGTAAATGGGCATCGTGCAAGATTAGTAGCAGTAAATGGTTGTATTTTTACACAACTTTTCAGTAGTTTGAAATGTTTTGTTGGGTTTCTACATTCAAAATTGACTTAAATGCTGTTGAATATCAAACTTTTTGGGGTGGTAAAGGAAAAAATTGGCTCCGACACCTTGGTTTTCGAGGCTTCTTCGCAGGCATCGCTTACCGTAGCAGAATTGCTGGAACAACTGAAGCGTGCTTATCCGGTTTTGGGTTCGCTCAGTTCGTTGGCGGTGGCGGTTAACCATACATATGCTTCCGGCGAGGTAGCGCTGCAAGCTCAAGACGAAATAGCGCTTATTCCGCCGGTAAGTGGGGGATAACCACTGCCGGAAAGCGCAAGGTGAAAATAGTACCTTCGTATTGTTTCGAGTAAATCGAAATGCTGCCCCCGTGAAGCCGCATTACTTGCTTCGAAAAACTAAGCCCAATGCCCGATCCAGCTCGTTTGGTGGTGTAAAAAGGGATAAATATTTTTTTCTGAGCTTCTTCGCTGATGCCCACGCCATTGTCTTGCACTTGAATCACCACGCTGCCATTGGCTTCGGCATAAGCCTTTAGCTCTACTTTCAGACAATCTTCTTGTGGGTTTTGTTTTTCTTGGATGGCTTGCCCGGCATTTTTCACCAAGTTGATCAATACCTGCTCTAACAACGACAAGTCGGCTTGCAGTTGCAAATCAGGCGGAAAAATATGGTAATGAAAAACAATGGAAGTGTTCTTAAACTCTTCTCGCATCAATACCAAAATGGTTTCGATTAAATCGCGCAAAGCGAAAGCCTCTACTTTGGGTATAGGAATTTTGGTGAGATTGCGGAAATCTTGCACAAACCGAATCAGCCCTTCTGAGCGGCGACGGATGGTTTTGATAGCCAAGTACAACTCGTCGAACGATTCGATGAGAAAGTTGGCAGGCAGCAAAATGTGAGGATTGTTGGGGTCGGCCTGTTTGCGCGCGTCGATGCGGGCTTGGTGGTCGGTGAGGTCGGCATTGAGTGTGGCCGCAATAGAGGCAATGGGCGTTACAGAATTGATGATTTCGTGGGTAAGTACCCGGATAAGGTTTTGCCAAGCTTCCATTTCTTTCTCGTCCAATTCGCTTTGGATGTCCTGCAAAGAAACGATTTTGAGCACTTGGTTGCGCAGTTTCAATATCTTGATACGGACGGCCAAGTGGCGAATGCCATCGGGCATTTCGATTTTAATCAGTTCACGTTCTTCGCCTTTGACCGTGTTGAGGCAGTCTAACAAAGGTTGCAACTCTTTTTTTAGGTCTTCGATGTGTTTCAAGTCGCCAATGCGCAAGAGTTGCTGGGTAGCTTGGTTGAGTAGTCGCACTTGGCCTGCTTGGTCGAACACCAACATACCTATAGGGATGTGTTGCACGATGCTTTCCAAATAAAAATATTGCGCTTCGCGTTCAGCGCGGATGTCTCTGAATTTGGCCAGAACTTGGTTCAGTTGTTCGTTGAGCTGGTCGTAGGCCGTGCCCAATCCTTTGGGGGCATAATTGCGCGTAAAATCGTCGTAGCGGATTGAGTCGAGCAAACGCGAAAAAAGCAAGTTGCTGTTATCGGCAAAGTTGAGCAACGACACGATTTGCCAAACGGTCAAAAGTATCAGAATGGCGGAAGATACATAGTAGTTGGTAGTAAATAAGAAATAGACCAACAAGAGCAAGGTGGCTTGCAAAGCCACTACTCTGATCAGGATTTGTTGCTTGAATCTATTAAAAGCCATATTTTTCTAATCTTCGGTAAAGCGAGGCGCGTGTAAGACCCAATTCTTTGGCAGCTTTTGAAATGTTGCCTCCATATTTTTGCAGGGCTTTTTCGATGACAGATTTTTCGACATCGTCCAGTTTGAAGTGGTTGACCACTTGCGCTTCTTTGGCTGTTTTGGGGGTTAAGAAAAAAAAGTCGTCGGGTTGAATCAAATCGCCTTCGCTCAAAATGAGTACACGCTCTAAGGCGTGTTGCAATTCGCGGACGTTGCCGGGGAAGTGATAATTTTGCAGTTTTTGCATGGCTGCCGCCGAAAGTTTTTTGGCAGGTTGTTTATACTTCTGGGCATATTGCCGTAAAAAATGCTCGGCCAACAACGGAATATCTTCGTTGCGGTCGCGCAGGGGCGGCAAATGAATTTCGACTGTGTTGATGCGGTATAGCAAGTCTTGTCTAAACTTTTGCTCTTCAATCATTTCATACAGCGGCATATTGGTTGCCGAAATCAACCGTATGTCGATAGCAATGCGTTTGTTGGAGCCTAAGGGCACGATTTCGCGGTTTTGCAATACGGCCAACAACTTGGCTTGCAGGTTAAGGTCTAAATTGCCTATTTCGTCTAAAAAAAGGGTGCCACCGTTGGCTATTTCGAACCTGCCGACGCGGTCGTCTTTGGCATCAGTATAGGCACCTTTTTTGTGGCCAAATAGCTCACTTTCAAACAAAGTGCTGCTGATAGCGCCCATATCTACGCCTACAAAATCTTTGTCTTTGCGCAACGATTTTTTGTGGAGGGCGCGGGCTACCAACTCTTTGCCTGTGCCGTTTTCGCCTAAAATCAAGACATTGGCATCGGTGCGCGCTACTTTGTCGATCATCGCGATTACGTTGCGCATGGCGGGGCTTTTGCCCAACATTTCGCCGAAAGGCAAATTGACCTCTTCAACCAGCTGTTTTTTGCTTTGCTTGAGGGTATTGACCTCGTTGTAAGAGTTTTTGAGTTTCGCGGCAGCGTGAATGGTAGCGATGAGTTTTTCGTTTTGCCAAGGTTTCAGCACAAAATCTGTGGCGCCGGCTTTGAGTGCTTCTACAGCCAAATCGACCCCTCCGTAGGCGGTAATCATAATGACAACCGCATTGGGGTCGTGTTGTATGATTTCTTTCAGCCAATAAATCCCTTCTCTGCCGGTGGTGGTATCTTCTACAAAGTTCATGTCTAAAAGGATGACATCGTAACTATCTTGATTGAGCAGGAATGGAATTTTTTTGGGATTTTGTTCAATAATGATGGCGTTGGCATACTTTTTCAACAGCATTTTGGCTGCCAAAAGAATATCTTCGTCATCATCGACAATCAAAATTTTATTAAGTTTGATATCCGTTGACATAAGACAAATGGTTAGCGATAAAAATGATGACTAAATTTCATACCACAAAAAAGAGATTTTATATCAAGTTGATTTTCAATGGTTTTGAAGCTTAGTTGTAAAACGCGGCAAAGATGCAAGTTAGAAAAATGTTCGCAAACGGACAATTTTGTACTGTTTTCGGACAGAAAACAAGCCGCCTGTTGTTCTTATGTTTTCTAATTTGCTGATTATCAACAAAGTAAAACTAATGGTATATCAATTGGGAATGGTTACAAGTAGTATAAAATAATTGTATTGAAACAGGATCTATGGATAGAGCGCTACCCCAAAAGCAATGGACTAAAAAGAAAGTAATACAAGTGGTGTTGTTTTCTGCCTTGGCATTTTGGGCTTATTTTACTTATTGGGATAGCAGAAGCACCAAACTCAAAATTAGCGCGAAGAAATTATTGTTGGCTACCGTCGAAAAGAAGAACTTTCAGGAGTCGATCCTCCTCAATGGAGTGGTGAGTTATGGCAACGAATCAATTCAGAGCGATTGCAAGTTGGTTTCGCCTGTGGGGTTGCAAAAAGGAAGAAATAGAGCCAAAAAAACAGTATCCGAAAAACTTTTCTGCAAAGTAGAGCGCAATATTTGCTCGACCTTTTGCGCCGAGGTTGATCCGTATTATAGCCCCAAGCTGCGCAAAGGCATCAAAGGTGTGATGAATATTGCCCGGCGGCAGTATCCGGTACACCTAAGCCATTTTGAAACCGGGGTTTCGAACGGCAAAGTAAAATTGATGCTTGCTTTCGACACATTGCCGCCTTTGTTTAACAGCGAAGAACAGTTTACACAAATACGACTCAATTTGAGTGAACAACGCGAAACGCTGGTACTGCCCAAAGGTGCTTTTTTTGAAACAACGGGCGGGCATTGGGTGTATGTGATGGACGATGCGCAAAAGAAAGCTATCAAACGCAAAATTACCTTGGGCGCGCAAAATGCTGAGTTTTTTGAAGTATTAGAAGGATTAGAAGATGGCGACATCGCCGTGATTTCTTCTTATGAGGAATATAAAAATTATGATTACCTGATTGTCAAACGTTAGGCTTTACTATAAAAAAAGGTTTCAGCTTTCAAAAACAGCCACAATATGATTGTAACTAAGCAACTACAGAAAATTTATACCACCGAAGAAATCGAAACTACGGCGCTCAATGGGGTTGATATAGAAATTCAGAACGGGGAATTTGTAGCCATTATGGGGCCTTCGGGTTGTGGAAAATCTACCTTGTTGAATCTATTGGGTTTGTTAGATAATCCTTCGGGCGGCGAGTTGTTCTTTGCCGGGCAAGAAGTGAGTCATTTTACGGAACGCCAGCGGGCTGACATCCGCAAAGCCAATATTGGTTTTATTTTTCAAAGTTTCAACTTGATCGACGAATTGACGGTTTTTGAAAACATCGAACTGCCGCTCATTTACCTCAAAGTGCCCAGCAACGAACGCAGGAAGCGGGTTGAAGAAATGATGAACCGTATGCAAATTATGCACCGCCGCAACCACTTCCCCCAGCAGCTATCGGGCGGGCAACAGCAGCGGGTGGCCATTTCGCGGGCGGTGATTACCAAACCCAAGCTTATTTTGGCCGATGAACCCACCGGAAATTTGGACTCGAAAAATGGGACGGAAGTAATGAGCCTGATAGAAGAACTCAACAATACCGGCACTACGGTGGTGATGGTTACCCACTCGGCCCACGATGCCGGATTTGCCCACCGAATTATCCAATTGTTCGACGGGCAAGTAATCAGCGAAGAGAAAACCCCTAAGTCGTCAAACAATAACCCGGTGGTGCATTGAGCTGATAAGAACGTAACCGGCGCAGTGGGCGTGGAAAGTAGTAGCTTTTCACGCCCATTCTTTTTAACTTGGGGTATGATAATTGTAATTTAACCTGTAAGTTTACGACACAGCTTGTAAAGGGTATGACTACGCAAAAATCATTGGCAAAAAGACTTCGGAATCTGCTCAAAATCAATACCATTCGGTACCAACTCTACCAAATTGTATTGGGCTTGCTGCTTATTATTTTCATCTATGCCGGCTTGGGGTATGGCCAAATGCAGCTGGCGCAATGGCAATCGGATGCTGTTAAAAAATGGTATTTGCCTTTTCAACAACATTTGAACGGGCTAAAAAATAGCCTGGAACAACTGCAAAACCAAGCTGCTACACGCATCTATACGCCCACCAACGAAGATTTAAAAGTAAACCGAACCGCCCTGTATGGATTGGAGCAAATCGTCAAAACCGACCTTGCCTACGAAAAAGAAGCCTTGCAAACCTTGGCCTCTTGGTCGTGGGTCAGCCCGGCGCTCATCGACCGTGTAACCGAGCTGCATAAAAATCTCGAACCATTGGCCACCTTTCCGGCCACGGTAGGCCAACTAACCCAAAAATACAAAATACGTTATTTGTTAGATGCCCAGACCGGTAATGCCAATAATGAATTGGCTGGATTTTTTTACAATGAAAGCTTGGATAGCTACCTGAAAAATGAATTTCAGCCACGCAAAACCCAATGGCTGTCTGAGATCAAAGCCACTGAAAAAGAAGCCGACAGAATGCTGGCGCGCTATACCCAAAACTTGGAAAGTATTGCACATGTGTTGGCTTTGGTGCGTTGGAGTTTGGTTTTTTTGGGTGTTTTGGTGCTGTTGTGGCTGTTGCGTAGGCTTTATAGGCAAGTCAAAAAGGATATTCGGCATACCGAAAATTACATAGCTACCTTGGCACAAGGCGATTTTCCGAATGCGATGCCTGAGTTTGACCAACAAGAATTCAGACCCCTGAGCGAGCAATTGCTCAACTTGCGTGAAGAGTTGGGCGAACTTCAAGCCTTTGCCTTGAGTTTTGAAAAAGGGCATTTTACCAAAGAAATTACTTTTTTCAACGAACAAGGCGCGTTGGGCAGCGCCTTTGCCCAGATGCGCCAAGAGCTGCAAGAAACTTCGCAAGAAAGCGATATTCGGAACTGGAAAAACGCCGGTTTAGCTTTGTTTGGCGAAATCTTGCGCGATAATGCTACCGATTTAGAGTTGTTGGCTCAAAAAATTACTGTCGAATTTATCAACTACTTGCAAGTAAACCAGGTAGGGTTTTACTTGGTAGAACAAGCCCATACGCCCGAAGCCCATCTTCGATTAGCCGCCTCGTTTGCCTACAACAAGCCCAAAGCCTTGGAGGCCCACATCGAATGGGGGCAAGGACTGATTGGCCAAGCGTGGAAAGAGGGCGAAAGCGCGTACCTCACCGAAATCCCGCAAGGATATACCTACATCACTTCGGGACTGGGCGAGGCGACTCCTTCAGCGCTTTTTTTGGTTGCCCTGAAACATAACCACCAAGTGCAAGGGGTGATTGAGCTGGCTTCTTTACAGCCTATTCCCGAATATCAGCGCACCTTCATCGAAGAAGTAGCCGCCGACATTGCCTCGACCATCGCCACCGCCAAAAGTAGCCAGCAGACGATGGCTTTGTTACAAGAAACCCAAATTTTGGCTATCACCTTACAAAAACAAGACGAAGAGGTGAAGTTGAGAATGCAAGAACTCAGCGAGACACAGCAACAGATGCAAACCGCCCAAACGGCGCTTTCTGCCAAAGAAGCCAACCTACAGGCCTTGATCAACAATACTTCGCACGCGATTTTGGCCTTCGATAAGGAGTATAACATTACGGTCATCAACCGAACCCTGCGCAAATTGTATTTGGGCAACAACATTATCCTGAAACCCGGCCAAAATTTATTGAAAGATTTGCCACAGCTCGAACTGGCCAAACGCCAACAAGCTTTCACGAAAGTGTTGAATGGCGAAAAATTTGAGCGCATCGAAGAAAGCGAACGATTTGGCCAAACCATTTACTTGCAAAGTTTTTACAACCCCATCCGCAACGAAGCCAATGAGGTGGTCGGTGCGTCGGTTTTTATGGAAGACATCACCCAACGCCGCGCTACCGAAAACGCCCTGAAGCAAACCCAGTTTAGCTTAGAGTCGCTTATCAACGATACCGACGACTGGATTTGGGCCGTCGATGCGCAGTACAAGCTGTTGGTTTTCAACCAAAGTTTTGAAAACGAAATGAGCCAACGCGGTTCTTTGGCATACGCCGGTGCCGATATTTTTAGCTTCTTTTTCCAAGACGAGGACAAAGCCGTCTGGCGGAAACACTTAGACGAAGCACTGGCAGAAAACGAACGATTTGTGCGTATCGTCGAACAAATAGAGCCTGATATGGCCAAACTCTACTTTGAAACTTGGTTCAACCCCATCCGCAACGAGCAAAACCAAGGCGTGGGCGTATCGGTGTTTATGCGCAACATCACCCAAGCCAAACAACAAGAAGTAAAAACCAAACAAATGCTTTTAGATAGCTTGGTAGCCACCGACGAATCCGTCAAGCGCGAGGTCTACCTGCAAGCCCGAGTAGAGCAGTTGGAGAAAAAAATCCAACTCTTAGAGCAACGCATCAACCTCCAGTCGCAGTCGTAGCTGACAACTATTTGCGCAAAACACACCAAACCTGATTTTTGTCATTGTTCAACCCGTTACACGTTGCTAATTTGCCCTTTCAATAAACCTACCGAAAGGCAAATTTATGCAAACCTATCCTACCACCCTTTCCGACGACCAAGCCACCCCAACCGTCCAAAAAACAACCCACTGTTACCACTGTGGCGACCCTTGCCCTCCGCAACAAGCCCTAATGTTTGACGAAAAACCTTTTTGCTGCCACGGTTGCCAAACTGTCTATGAAATCTTGGCCGAAAACGACCTTTGCACCTATTACGACCTCAATAGCCAAGCCGGAATTACCCTCAAAAACCGCGACTTTGGCGATAAATTTACCTTTTTAGACAATGCAGAAATCGCCGCCCAACTGGCTGATTTTTACAGCGATACTTTTGTGAAAGTTACGCTATACCTGCCCAACGTGCATTGTAGCTCTTGTATCTGGCTGCTCGAAAACCTGCACCGCTTGCGCGAAGGCATCCAATATGCGCGGGTAAACTTTGTGCGCAAAAACATTACGCTGAGCTTCAACCCACAGCAAATTAGCTTTCGCCAAGTGGCCGAACTGCTGACCACCTTGGGCTACGAGCCTCAAATCAGCCTGCAAGACTGGAAAAACAAACAACAAAAAAACCAAAACCGTAGCCTTTACTATAAATTGGGCTTGGCCGGCTTTTGCTTTGGCAACATAATGCTGCTTAGTTTTCCCGATTATTTGGCCTTCCACGATTGGGTAAGCCTTTTCGAGCAGCGCTTCTTTTTGTATGTCAGCATTGCGCTGGCGCTTCCGCTTACTTTTTACAGCGGCTCCGATTACCTGATTTCAGCATTTAAAGCCTTGCGTGCCCGCCAGATAAATTTAGATGTACCGCTTTCTATTGGTATTTTGGCCTTGTTTGGGCGTAGCATTTACGAAATCTTAGCCCAAGTAGGCACCGGATATTTAGACTCGTTGGCCGGATTGATTTTCTTTTTGCTCATCGGTCGTTGGATGCAGAGCTATACCTACGAAAGCCTGTCGTTCGAGCGCGATTATACGGCTTATTTCCCGCTGGCTGTGCTGAAATGGCTGCCCGATGGCACGCTTCAAAGCACCGTAGTAACAGAATTGAAAGTAGGCGACCGCATCCAAATCCGTAACTTAGAACTCATCCCTACCGATAGCATATTGCAAAGCGACAAAGCCTTGTTAGATTATAGCTTTGTGAGCGGCGAAGCCAAACCCATCGCCAAAACCCAAGGCGAATACCTCTATGCAGGCGGCAGGCAAATGGGCGCTGCCATCACCGTCGAAGTGCGCAAAACCGTAGCGCAAAGCTACCTCACCCAGCTTTGGAACAGCGAAGCCTTTGGCAAACCCCAGCCCGAGCGCGCCTTGGCCCGCCAGGTAGCCTTGTTTAGCCGTTATTTTACCTTGGTTACCTTGCTCATAGCCGTAGCCGCCGGGGCGTATTGGTATGTGTATAACCCGGCCTACTTGTGGCAAAGTTTTACGGCTGTGCTCATTGTGGCTTGCCCTTGTGCGTTGTCGCTTTCGATGCCTTTTGCGCTGGGCAATATGATGCGCCTTTGGGGAAGACATAAACTGTATCTGAAAAACGTAGAAGTGATTCCTGCCTTGCAAGAAATCGACACCATCGTTTTCGACAAAACCGGCACCCTCACC
>DMHB01000203.1 GCA_003449595.1 Microscillaceae bacterium
GCCCAAGCCGATGGCTTTGTGCGCTTCGATGTGTCGGAGGCGGGTTTTTGGGTGAAAGAGCGTTTGGGGCTATCGGCCTAAGATTTTGTCCACAAGGGCTGCAATCGGGGGTCGTCCAAACGATCGACAATGAGGTCGGCTTTGGAGAGGTCTTGTTGCCCCGAGGTGGGATTTTGATAGCCCACACAAAACATTCCGGCGGCTTTGGCTCCGGTTACCCCATTGGTGCTATCTTCGATCACCACACAGGCCTCGGGCGAAATATTGAAATGCGCTGCCACTTGTAGGAAAATATCCGGCTCGGGCTTTCCACGACTGACCTGCTCGCCACTGACGATGTGGTCGAAAAATGCCTCGAATCCTAACCTCGACAAAATTAGCTGAATATTTTTGAGCAACCCCGAAGAGGCAATCCCTGTGGGGAAACCCTGCCTTTTGAGGGTTTGTAGCATTGGCTCAATTCCCACCGAGGGCATAAGCGGGGTTGTTTGCAGGGTTTGAAATTTGCGTGCTTTCTCTTCGGCAATGTAGTCGGCAATTTCGCCGCTGAGGTGATAGTTGTCTTTGAGATATTGCCAAAACTTATTCGCCGCCATCCCAATCATCGATAAGTGTTGCGTTTCGGGCAGGGTAAAGCCCAACTCGGCAAACCATTGGCGGTGCATTGCCCTATACAAAGGCTCGCTGTCTAACAACACCCCGTCCACATCGAAAATAAATAGTTGGTACATTGCTAAAAAATTAATGGTAAATCATACTTTTCTACCCATTCGGGCAGGTTTGCTGCCGCTTCTACATAGCCGGTGAGCGTCCATTGGTGGATGCGCATAAGTTCCTCAAAATGAGGGGTTTGCAGGGTAATGCTTACTTTCCGAAGACGTGTATCGCGTTTTTCAAAAAATGGCGGGTTATAGGCTTCAAACAAGCCGTTCCAAAGCAACGGAGAAGCGTGGTAGTAAATCAACGCGACCCGATCATCGAGTTCCCAGTCAGCAATTTTCTCATTGATTTCTTCAAAAAACTCTTTGGTTTGCGCCAGCCGAATGCGCGACCCCAAACGCGATTTGCCTTTGGTTTTCAGGTGGTTCAACTGGGCTTTGCCTTGTTTTTGGCGTACCATATATTTGCGAATTACCTTGTGGCTTTCGAGTTGCCCCTCTTCAAAAAAACCTAATGCCGCGTTGCCAGCTTGCATCAAAATCAACAAGGTGTTGGCGGGTGTTTCGGGCAGCGCTTTCGCGAAAGCGGCTAAAGTTTGCCCCTCTTCCCAATCGGGAAATAACGGCGGAAAATGCAAAGTATAAGCACATTGGGTAGCGGCCTCGTAGCCTTGCCACTGTTTCGCGGAAGCGATACCGGTAAAATCGGCCTGCAAAGTTGGTGCGGCCTGTTGTAAAAACGCCACCCACGTAGCATAATCCAAGGCAATGCGCATTAACTCAATCCTTCAATTTGACCGTTCACTAAGTCGATTACTTGCGCTTGCGGCACTTTGGGCAGCCCGGGCATCCGCATAATATCGCCTGCGATGACTACCACAAACCCCGCCCCTGCATTGATGATGAGATCTTCGATGGCAAGGGTAAAGCCTTGTGCAACACCCAATTGCGTAGGATCGTCGGAAAAAGAATACTGTGTTTTCGCAATGCAAATGGGCAGTTGTTCGTAGCCCATCGCTTGGATGTGTTGCCAGCGTTGTTGGGCTTTTTTGCTAAGCGTGATGCCGGCTGCTCCGTAAATTTGGCGGGCTACTTTTTCGATTTTCTCGGGCAGGCTGTCCGTCAAGGCGTATGTAAACTGCAAGGGTTTGGCCGGATTGGTTTCGATGCACTGCACCACCGTTTCCGCCAAGGCGACGGCACCCGATCCACCTTCTGCAAATGAATTGTTGACCTCAAAATAGGCATTGCGCTCAGCAGCCCACGTTTTTACATAGTCTATTTCCTCAGCAGTGTCAAAAGCATATTGGTTGAACGCCAACACCACGGTTTGGCCAAACGACTGAAGATTGGCCAAGTGTTTGGCAACGTTGGCTAAGCCTCTTTTAAGCCCTTCTAAATCAGGCTTTTTGATGTCGGCTTCTGGCACTTGGCCGTGCAACTTGAGAGCTTGCGATGTGATGACCAACACCGTAGCTTGGGGTTGTAGGCCTGCGGTTCGGCACTTGATGTTGAAGAACTTTTCGGCTCCCAAATCAGCACCAAAACCGGCCTCGGTTACGACATAGTCGCCAAACTGCATCGCCATTTTTGTAGCCAGCACCGAGTTGCACCCGTGTGCAATGTTGGCAAAAGGCCCTCCGTGAATAAATGCAGGCGTATTTTCGGTGGTTTGTACCAAATTGGGGTGAATGGCATCTTTGAGCAGCACCGTCAGCGCTCCGGCGACACCGAGGTCTTTCACAGTAAAGGGCTTTTGGTCAGCAGTATAGCCCACAATGATGCGCTCTAACCGCTGACGCAAGTCGGTTAGGTTTTGCGACAAACACAAGACGGCCATCATTTCGGATGCCGGCGTGATGTCGAAACCGCTTTCGGCCACTACCCCATTGCCTGCGCCCAGTCCTGTAACGACTTGGCGTAGCGACCGGTCGTTGAGGTCTAACACGCGCTTCCAAACTACTTGTTTGAGCTGCTGGGCTGTGCCTTGGTGATGAAATTGGTAATTATCGACCAGCGCTGCCAACATATTGTGGGTGGTAGTGATGGCGTGAAAGTCGCCGGTGAAATGCAAGTTGATGTCTTCCATAGGCAGCACCTGGGCATAGCCGCCGCCGGCAGCACCGCCTTTCATTCCGAAACAAGGCCCTAAGGAAGGTTCGCGCAAAGCGACTACTGCCTTTTTACCAATTTTGTTCAGCCCCAGCGCCAAGCCCACCGAGGTAGTGGTTTTTCCGATGCCTGCTTTGGTGGGGGTGATGGCTGTAACCAAAATCAATTTGGCTTTATTCGATTGATTTTCAGGCAGTTCAAAACGGATTTTGGCTTTGTATTTCCCGTAAGGTTCTACCGCTTCGTCGGGTATTTGCATCGCTTGCGCGATTTGGTAAATAGGTTTTAGAGGCGTTTCTCTGGATATTTCGATGTCTGATTTCATTTTTCCAAGTTTTAAGTGTTGGTAAAGATTATATTTTGCCTTTATTCAACCGATCCAGTTGCTCAACCGTATCGACAGTAAACCATTTTTTAGGGTAGCTATCACTGCAATACAACTGCTTTTTTTCAATAAGTTGCCGCCACAACACATTGAAATCTTCGGTGGCCTCGGTGATTTGGTTGATGCGGTAAGGATTCAGAATTTGAATGCCCGAACAATAGGTGGGTGCAGGTTTTTGGCGGTTGAGTTCAAACACACAGTTTTCGGTGTGATGGATGTAGTCGCCTTCCAAGCCGGGCACAGGTAGCACCGGCACCACCATACAAGCCGGAGCGTTGTATTTGTAGTATTCTTGTTCCAATAAATCAAAGTCCAAATCGGTTACATTGTCGGCGGTGAGTACGAAAATAGCCTCGTCCAAATGGCGCAATAAGGTGTTATAAATCCACCAAGCATTGCCTTTGCCTTCAGTGTTGAACACCGACTGAACCCCCAACTCGATGACGTGTTGTGCCAAAACAGCTCCTTTATAGCCTACAGTAATGTGAACAAAGTCGAGCACCGGTTTAATTTTTTGGATACCATCGGCTATCAAAGTCGATCCTTTGAAAGGAGCCATCGGTTTCGGAATTTGATCTGTCAGGGGTAGCATACGCGTACCTCTTCCGGCAGCCATAATCAGCGCGTGGCGAATGGGTTTCATTGTTCTTCGGGGGGTGGATTAGAAATAAGCGCCAAAATTTCGGCATCGGTCAGGCGCTCGGTGTTGGCCGATGAAAGACCCACGGCCACCGGATTGGCTACTTTCTGGTTGAAGGAAATCAAATAGTGAGGCACTTGGTCAAAAACCACCTCTTCGGTGTAGGGAAGTTCTAAATCGCCAATCAAGTATTCGTCGTTGCGCTCGCCCGGCCTTCCGGCGATGGTTTCATATTTGCCTCCTTTGTGGCTGACCCATACTCTCAAGATGTCTTCAATCTGAGCGGCCTTCATCATCCGCGAAAGCACCTTTCCTTGGGTATATTCGATGTTGTAAAGGGCTTGGAGAACCAAATGAACGGCTTCATCGACGGTGAAAAAAAAGCGGCGCATTTCGGGGCCGGTGGTGCCAATGACTCCGGTTTCTTCAAACATTTTTTTCCAAATGGGCAATACTGAACCGGTTGACCACGCCACATTGCCATAGCGCACACAGGTAAATTTGGTGTTGGTTTTGCCATTCAGGGCACAGTAAAGCCGCTCCATTGTGGCTTTACTCATCCCGTAAATGTTGCGCACCGGCGGCGAAGCTTTGTCGGTCGAAATGCCAACTACGGTTTGCACGTTTTCTTGCATCGCAACCCGTGCCACATTTTGCGATCCTAACACATTGACATCGACACATTCCATTGGGTATTTCTCGGCCAAATCGACAAACTTGGTAGCTGCCGCGTGAATCACCACTTGGGGTTTGAACTCCAAAAATGTATCGCGGATGGCTTCAATTTGGCTCACATCCATTGGGGCCACCTCGCAGCCGGTGAATTTTCGCGCTTGTAAGTTTTGTTTGTTGTTGCGTCCGGTCAGTACGACACGGTATTGGTCTTTGAGGGCTAATGCCAATCGTTTTCCTAAGAAGCCGGTGCCTCCGGTTATCAATAAAGTGGGTTTCATGCAAAAGGGTTCAAATTCTAAACACAAATTTAATCAGCAAACGTAAAAAGTTCTTCCTGAAAAGGGCAGCACTATCAGTTTGCCAAGTTTTAAGCAAATAATGCCGCATCTTTTTCCATTGGGCAGTGTCGCCGGCCAAGCCCACCAAAAAAATTAACAACGTCGCTTTGATAGTGGCCTGCTGCTTCCCGTAAGGCGCAAAAGCGGGGTCTTGATCTATTTTTTGAAAAAAATACACAAATCGTTCTTCGGCTTGCGCCAATTGCTGGGTATTGATGGTGCGCTGGGGGTGGTGCAAAATACCACTGTTGCACTGTGCAATCCGCCCTACTTGGGGAAATTGCGCCACGACGCGCAACCAATATTCATAATCTTCGGAGCCGGTAAGCAGAGGGTTCTCGTCCCAGAGCACAGTCTGATACGCTTCACGATGCAGAAAAACGCCAATGCAAGAAAGAAAATTGCCTTGGGCGATTTGGCGCAATGGGTTCGTCAGCGGCGCAAAATGATACTGATAAATAGGCTTTAATTGTTCATCAACCAGCTCATACAAATTATGAAAAACCTTGTAGTCAGGATTTTTCTGCACAAAATCGAAGGCGGCTTGCAGGTTTTGCGGATACATCAAATCATCCGAATCGAGGAAGGTAAGGTATTCGCCCTGAGCGGCCTGCATGCCGGTATTGCGCGATTTGGCACGTTCGTAGTTGCGGTCGTGCCGAATGAACCGAATCTTGCCGGTTGCTACCAAGGGCGCGAGCAAGTCGGCAGTGTTGTCTGTGGACGCATTGTCCACCACAATCACCTCGTAATCGGTAAAAACTTGACTAAAAACCGTTTCAAGCGTATTCAGAATAAACGCTGCACGGTTGTATGTAGGAATTACAATGCTAAAAAAGGGCATGAAGTGGTAGCTGAGGCTTATTTCACCGATTGAAAAACGCGCTCAAAATAAGCGCCCAGTTCTTCTACGGCTGCTTGTTTGGTATTTTCTTCTAATGGTATCCCGGCCAACACAAAAGCCAATCGCTTTTTGTATTCCAATTGCATCATACGGGCAATTTGTATGCGTTGCGCTTGCGGCGAACCTGCCCCGTGCATACTTTCGGTAAGATAGCCGACGGCATTGCGCCCCAGCGTCATATTTTCGATGAGCCGTAGCATCCGCATCCGGTCTTGGGTAGGGATAGAGGCTTTGCCCCGCAGGTATTTTTCAATCAAAGCACCAATTTCCGGGTGGTTCAAATCTTTTTCGGAAGGCATCGTGGCTACCATACCACCGGCTAAATCTTGCGCCAAGCGTCCAATTTCATAAGGCATTTTGGTTACGTGGTGTTTGCAAACGTTCGACAACATCGAATCGCACAGAAAACAACCCGACTGGGTGGCATAGCCTTGGTGCGACGATGCGATGCCGGTAGCATAAATCGTTTCGTTGAGGTGGGTCATTTCTACCAACTTGTCTTTGATGTGCGAGGCTTTTTCGGCACCGTTCATTTCTGCAACGGCGGCAGCAGCGCCTATCAACACATCGCCCACGCCGCTTTTGCACACATAGCTGCGGCGGTGGTAGGCCGTAAATCTATCGACTAAGAGCGCGGCAAATTCGTATTCGCCATCCATAAAAATCAGCTCGTTGGGAATAAATACCTCGTCAAAAATAATCATCGCTTCTTGGCCGCCATATTGGGCATTGCCTTGGTCGATGAAGCCTTCTTCCAAACTGCGAGTGTCGCACGATTGTCGTCCGTAAATGTATGTAATGCCCGGGGCATCCACCGGCACAGCGCCCACAATGGCATAGTCGGCATCGGCGGCTTCTAAGCGGAGGGTGGGCATCACCAATAACCAATGCGCATTGATGCAGCCGGTTTGGTGCGCTTTAGCTCCTTTGATGTAAACCCCCTCGGCGGTGCGTCGGGTGATGTGCACAAACAAATCGGGGTCGGCTTGTTGGTGAGGTGCCAGCCCTCTGTCGCCTTTCACGTCGGTCATTGCGCCTCCAATCACCCCGTTGAGTTGGTGCATTTGCTTCAGAAAATCCAAAAATCGCTGGTGATAGGCCGTCTGATGTTTGGCATCCATCTCGAAGGTAACCGAATGCAGCGCGTTGATGGCATCCATTCCCACACAACGCTGAAAACAAGTGCCTGTCAATTGGCCTAAACGGCGTTGCATTTTGTTCTGCATCACGAGGTCTTGTTGGCTTTTGCAGATATGTAAAAACCGGCTGATGCGCTCGCCGGTAAACTCCGAAACCACAGTGGCCAATTCGGGATTTTCTTCGGCCAATTGGTAGGTAGCCGCCATCGCATTGATGGAAGGCCGAATGACAGGATGGTCGAGCGGTTCGGCTACTTTTTCGCCCATCAAGTAGATAAGGAGATTTCGATGGCGCAGAGAGGCCAAATACGATTCGGCAGAATCGATTTTTGAAAGGGTGTGGGTGGTAATAGAAGACATAATTACTTGATTTTTAATGACTTGTAAATATTTTCTTGCTCAAGGGCGATTTCGTCCGTGCTTCTCATGGCTGCTGACCCATTCGTCGGCAATGATGGCAGAAGATAGTGAAACTTCGCCACAAAGCACCAAGGCGGCTGCTATCTCGGCCAGTTTGTTTACTTTGTCTTTGCCATAGCATCCCAATATCGACAAGCACTCGCGTTGGGTAGGCAAGCCTGTGCCGCCGCCATAAGTAGCCACAATCAGCGAAGGAATTGTAATCGAAAAATACAAATCGCCATTAGGCTTTATTTCGGTGTAAGTCAACCCCGAAGCCGATTCGGCAATATTGGCCACATCTTGGCCGGTGGCCATAAACAAGGCCGTAAGGCCATTGGCATAATGAGAGCCGTTGTTGACCGAACCACAAAAATAAGCGCCTAAGTTCGACAAGTTACGCTGGTAGGCCATCACTTGCCCGTCGATGTGCATGACTTCTTGCATCAAGGCTTTGGGAATGGTTAGTTCGGCCACCACCCGTTTGCCGCGTGTGTGCAGGGTGTTGATTGTAGAATGTTTTTTATCAGTATCGAAATTGGCTGCTAATGAAAAGTGCGACAAGCCTTCTACCCCTTGCTTCAAAATCCACTGACAGGCTTCGCGGGTAGCCTTGGTAACCATATTTTGACCGGCTGCGTCGCCGGTGTGGTAGTTGAATCGCAACCAACGCATTTTGGAGGCTGCGTATTGTTCAATGTTCAAGAGTTTGGCGACTGAACTGGTGCTTTCGGCCACCTGCTGAATGGTTTCAAAATGGTCTTTGACCCATTGTCCAAATTGGCGCGCCTGCCGAGCATTTTCAAACACAAACAAAGGCGCACGTTGCATAGCTGCTTCTACAACCGTGGTCTGGATGCCTCCGGCGATGGCCGCAAGTTTGGCACCTCGGTTGTAGCTGGCTACCAAAGTGCCCTCAGTAGTAGCTAAGGGCACATAAAAGTGCCCTTGTGCAAATTCGCCGTGGATAAGCAACGGCCCTACCAATCCCAATGGCACTTGCGCCACCCCTATAAAATTTTCGATGTTGCCCTGCGTCAGTGCGGGGTCAAAATCAAATTGCGCTATATGCGATAAGTCGGCTTGGGTTTGTTGTTTGAGAAAATCCAGCCTTTTTTCAGCCATAGCGCGGGAGTGGTCGGCGGTTTTGTCGTAGGGTATTTTATCCATCGAGATAACTTTAGGGTAGTTTACTTGCTAATTTGGGCTAAATCTGGGATTTTTCAAAGTGATTGCGATGCTTTTGTAGTGTGCAGCATTGTTTGAAGCAATCGTAGCGCAAAGCCAAAAAACTTTGCTTAAATCCGTGAAAATCAGTTTAATCCGTAAAATCTGTGTTACAAATACAGCCCAAAGAGTAGAATAATTACTTTCATTTTTCCCAATTTTCCGTTTCATAAAAATTGGATTTATCGCGCCCAAGCACCTTATTTGCAGTAAAACAAGCAGCTGAGTATTATGCAAACCCACTATGATTATATCGAATACTATGTAGGAATGGCCAAAATGGTTGTTTTTTGGCATACCCGCGCAATGGGTTTTGAAGTTGTGGCTTATAGCGGCCCCGAAACCGGCGTTCCAGACAAGGTATCGTACTTGCTACAAAAACAAAATATCCGCTTGCTCATCACAGCTGCCTACAAACCCCAGATGCACGAAATTGTCAATTATGTGGATAGGCACGGCAATAGCGTGAAACGCTTGGCTATCAAAGTGGCCGATGTACCAGCCGCCTACCAACAGGCATTAGAGCGCGGCGCTATCCCGATTTTACCGCCGCAAAAAAACTACGAAGAAGGCTTAGGTTTTGCAGAAGAAGCCGCTATCAAGCTTTTTGATGACAACGAAATCTTGTTTTTCGATAACCAGCACTATCAAGGTATTTTCAAACCCGGGTTTAAACAGGTCAATACTTCGTTGCCTACTTTCAACAGTCAACTCCAACACATCGACCATATTGCTTGCGCTTTGCGCGAAAATGAAACCCATATTTGGGAGCAATACCTCAGCCGTATTTTCGACTATACCACCACCCAACGGTTAGACCCCAAAAACCAGACCCATCCCCAGATCGGTATGGAACTCAAAGTAATGCAGTCGCCCCAACACACGGTTGACAAGGTGCTGGTGTCGCCCGACCAACAAGGCACTAAAACACAAATACACACCTTTTTAGAGGCAAACTATGGTACCGGCATCCAGCATTTGGCCTTTCATAGCGCCGACATTGTGCATACCGTTACCCAGCTACGGCAGCACGGTGTCGAGTTTACTCCCATTCCGGCTCAATACTACCAAATCATCAAAAACCAATACCCCGATTTGGCCATCGAGCCACTCGAAAAAGTGGGCATTTTATGCGAGCCTGACGGCGATTCGCTCTTACTACAAGTTTTTACCAAACCCATCGGCGACCGCCCAACCCTGTTTTATGAAATCATCCAACGGGTAAACAACTACCGGGGCTTTGGAATGGGCAATATCCGTGCGCTCTTCGAAGCCATCGCGCTTGAACTCGAAAAAAATAATGGACAAGCCTAACCCAACCCTTTTCCTTGCGGTGATACGCGCCGACCAAATCTTGCAACAACCGGCGGCCTTGCAACCCTACAGGTGCGACAAAACCCCGGATTTGTACGGCGACCCAAGGCTGGTGGTTTTACCCGAAACCTCCGAAGAGGTGGCTAAAATTTTACAACTTTGCCAAGCCCATCGTTTTCCCATTCGCATCCGAGGGGGCGGCAGTGGCGTGGCCGGAGGGGCTGTTCCGTCAGCCAACGAAATTGTATTATCGACCGAGCGGCTTCATCAAATCATCGCTGTTTCAGCAGAAAACAAAACACTACACGCCCAAGCAGGGGTCATCACCGCCGAGGTAATGCAAGCTGCCCAACAGGTTGGTTTGGCGTTCGCCCAAGACATCGGCAGCAGCCAGTGGAGTACCATCGGTGGCAATGTGGCAGTAGCTTCGGGCAGTCCGCAGTCGTTTTACTACCAAAATACAGCCCATTTTGTGCAAAATTTGCGTGTGGCCTTGCCTAATGGCGACTTGTTTTGGACTGGTAACCACGTCGATAAAAATGCCTCCGGCTATGCCCTTACCCCCCTTTTTTGCGGCAGCGAAGGCAGTTTGGGCATCATTACCGAGGTGGTAATTCGCTTGGTTACACCTAAGCCATTTCAGGCGGTGGGTGTTTGGAAGTTTCGCCATTGGCAGGAGGCTTTGGAGTCGGTACGCCAACTACGCCTACAAACCGTTGCATCGCCTACCAGCATCGAATGGTTAGACGAACCGGCGCTGACTATTTTGCGAAAGTTTCCTGAAACAGCCCAACCCCCCTTTTTGCAAGATACTGAAACGCAAGCGATGGTGTGGGTGTCTTGGGCTACCGACACAGCTGTTTACTTGCCCGAAATAGCCCACCAGTGGGAGCAAAAACACCTATTACCCCCTCAAAATAGACTCTTTTACAGCGATGAACAACTGCCCAAGGCGTGGGCGCTCCCAATGGGAATGGGCAAGGTGCTACAACAATATGGGGCTTTTCGCGATGTCGATATTTGCGTGCCTTTCCAACATTTGGGTCAGATCTATGAAGGTATTCAAGCCATTTGCCAAAAAATAGGCATCGGTTTTACAGGATTTGGACACGTGGGCAATGCCAACCTACACGTGCATTTGCTGCAAGAAAACCTACCTTCTGATGCTTGGCAAGTCCGGCAGAAAGAAGCCGCCGAGTCAATTTACCGCTTGGTGATCGAAAAGGGAGGCGTTATTTCCGGCGAACACGGCATTGGCCGCTTACAGGTGTCTTATGTAAAATGGCAACTCAGTCCTGAACAACTTTTTTGGATGCAACAGCTCAAAAAACTATTTGACCCTACTGGTATTTTACCTTCCATACTTGGCTCAGCTTAACATTTCCAAGTTTTCAAATGTTAAGCAAGTATATTTTATTTTTGCCTTTACAATTGTTTTTTTATTTATGCAAACACTTAATCCGAAAGCCAAAATAGGCGTAGCACTCATCAATTTAGGCACCCCCGACAGCACCAAAGTAAGCGACGTGCGCAAATATTTACGCGAGTTTTTGATGGACGAACGCGTCATTGATGTCCCTTTTCTGACCCGATTTTTATTGGTCAACCTGATTATTGCTCCTTTTCGCGCACCCAAATCAGCAAAAGTTTATCGGGAAGTTTGGACCGAAAAAGGTTCTCCCATCAAAGTATATGGCGAAGAAATAACCCGTTTGCTGCAAGATGCCTTGGGCGACGAATACTTGGTCAGTTTGGGCATGCGCTACCAAAATCCAACCCTTGAATCTTGTCTCAATTCACTGAAAGACAAGGGATTAGAAAAAATAATCGTAGTGCCTCTCTTTCCGCAATATGCCTCGGCCACGACCGGATCGGTACACCAAAAAGTAATGAAAATCGTTCGCCAGTGGCGCATCATTCCTGAGATGGTGATGGTACAAAGCTTTTTCGACCACCCCCAATTCATTGAAGC
>DMHB01000172.1 GCA_003449595.1 Microscillaceae bacterium
TTGCCGATGGCCGAAATGGGCGAAAAATTAAAACAGATTCTTGCTGATTTTCAAGGGAATGCCGACCAACGCGATGATGTAACTATGATCGGAATTCGACTTTAAAGTTTTATGATTCAAATAACTACAGCCAAATGGTCAGCTCTACCAAGCAACTATCTTTAGAAGAAATCGAATTTCACGAAATACTCATTGAGTTTGATAACCTGCTGCGCAAGGGTTTTAACAAGCCACTGGCCGACTTTACAAATGAAGTGATACAATTTATTGCGGAGTACGCTCAAGCGGTTCAGGCTACTTTTTTTGTGTATTTAGCTGAAAATGCGCACGCGCAAGCATATGGGCTGTATGGATATGCGCTGCCAAAAGATTTAGAGCCTGATATTCGACCCATTGGAGAAGATTTAGTAGGACAAGTACTTTTAGATGCTAAAACCATCAGTCTCACCAATATTCCCTTGCAGACCTTGAAGGGGAGCAATGTGCTCCCTATGCGCTTTGCTTGTCTTGCTTTAGTACCTCTGGTGTTTAACCAAGAAGTAGTGGGTGTTTGGGAAATTGTAAGTTTGCACGTTTTTTCTGAACAAAAACTCGAACAGATTCAAAAAATGGCCAACAACGCCGCTGTGCTGCTACAGGCAGCCTTGACCAATAAAAAAGTATTGAATTTGTTGGCTGAGTTTAAACAACAAACCGATAAACTTCAGGTGCAAGAAAAAGAACTCCTTTTGCAGAACAAGAAACTAATGGAGCAAAAGCAAATTATGCAAGACAACAGCAATTTTTTTAAGAATAAAGAACTGGAATTGCTGAAAACTATCCAACAACTTCGAGAAGAAATCGAGATACTTAAACGACAAATTGCCCAATCGTCCTCTTAAAGATCACAACCATGACCAACTTTACACAAGAAGAGTATTTAAAGTTACAAGCTGAGTTTGCTGCTCGCGAAAAGCAAATTGAAGAAAAAATATGGGTAGATACAGAAGCAGGACGAATCAATGACTTGCTCAGGCAGCATTTCAACCTGTCAATTCAAGAGTTTACTACTGTAACTTTGCGGTATTTATCAGAGTTTTGCAATGCCTTCAGTGCGGTTATTTATGTTTGGGATATTGATAAAAAGGCTTTTGTTGCTGAGGGCGGATATGCCTGCAACATAGAAAAGTTGCCATATAAACAACTGGCTATGGGCGACGGGGTGGTTGGGCAAGCCGGACAATCACAGAAAAAAATGTATTTTGAAAATATACCCCCGGAAAATATCCAAATTCAGGCTGCTTCTGTGCAGTTGAGTGCAGCAGCGTTGCTGGTTATCCCTTTGGTTTTTAATGATAAATCGGTGGGAGTATTAGAATTTGTATTCTTGCAAAATGTAGATAAAAAATTACAACAGGTAATTGACAAGGTAAGCCAAAGTGTGGCAGCAATGCTGGAAAGCATTGCCAATAATGCCATCACAAAGAAACTTTTACACGAATCGCAAGAGCAAGCCGAAGCGTTGCGTGCTCAAGAAGAAGAGATGCGCCAAAATTTAGAGGAATTGAAGGCTACCCAAGAGGCAATGGAGAAAAAACAGCAAGAAATGGAAGCCTTATCCAGAAAACTGGCAGCCAATGAAGAAGTGCTGCAAAGGGCGCTGCAAGCCTCAAAAGATAAGGAAAAAGAAATTGCCTTTATCAATGAAGAACTGAAAAAAAATCAAACCGAACTCTTGAAAACTGTCCAACAACTGCAAGAGACGCACAAAGATTTGGAAAAACAACGTGCTTCCGAAGAACAAAGGATGAAGGCTCAATTGGAATCTACTAAATCTATTGTTGCCAAATTTCAAGAAAAACAAAAAGCAGAAATTGATAAATTGAAAGCCCTCATCGAAGAAAAAGACAAGGAAATAGAAGCATTAAGGCATAAAGAAATTCGGCCTTAAACGACATTACTCATTGTCATAAATCAAGGTTGAGCAATTTTCTGCACGCAATACCCTTTGTGCTGCATCGAATATTTGCTGAGGCTCGACAGCTTGGATCATTTCACTTTGTTGGTTAATGGCTTCAGGTTTGCCCAACATAGCAAAATAAGCTAAGTCCATGGCTCGGTTAAGAATCTCCACAGAACCCATTAGCAGAGATGATTCGGCCTGATTTTTTACTTTGGTCAATTCATCTTGTGGAACCCGTGCCTCTAAAATAGGCGCTATTGCCTTTTCTATGGCCTCTTCAGCCTCTTCAATACTTGTTTCTTGGTTTATTTTTCCTCCTATAACCATAAGGCCCGGCTCGACCGAGCCTAACACAAATGCTGAAATATCATTGAAAATTTTAAGTTCTTTTACCAATTGGGCATATAATCTTGATGCTTTGCCCCTGCCCAATACATCACTCAGCAAATCGGTAGCATAATAGGTTTCGGCGTTGCGGCCTTCCATATGGTAGGTTTTATAAATGGCTTTAAGCGGTACTTCAGCCTTTACAATTTCACGTCTGGCTTGCAATTGAGCAGGTTCTTTGGGTAATTCTCGCTTATAAGGTGCTCCCGCAGGTATATCGCCAAACCATTTTTCTGCCAAATATCTTACTCTTTCTAAGCTTACATTTCCAGCCACCACCAAAAAAGCATTGTTGGGGGTATAGAATTTGTAGAAAAAAGATTTTACATCCTCCATCGTTGCTTTTTCAATGTGGCTGATGTCTTTCCCAATAGTGGCCCATTGATAAGGATGGACTTGGTAGGCTAAGTTTCTCATTTTGAGCCAAATATCGCCATAAGGCTGGTTCAAATACCTTTGCTTGAATTCTTCGATTACGACTTTGCGTTGTACCTCCAGCACTTCAGGGTCGAATGATAAACTCAGCATTCGGTCTGACTCTAACCAAAAGGCCGCTTCTAAATTGGCTGCCGGAAGGGTTATGTAGTAGTTTGTCAGATCAGGAGTAGTGAAGGCATTGTTTTCTCCCCCTACTTTTTGTAGCGCCCCATCATAAGAAGCAATGTGTTTTGAGCCCCCAAACATCAAGTGCTCAAACAAATGTGCAAAACCTGTCTTATGAGGATCTTCATCTTTCGATCCAACATTATACAATAAATTAAATGCCGCTATTGGGGTGGTCGAATCTTCGTGTAAATACACTTGTAGCCCATTGGCTAGCTCAAAATGACGATATTGTAGCATAACTATTTGCTAATGATAAAGAAAAGAGTACGAATGTAAACATTAAAGCCCAATCTTATGATATGGTGAAAAAAATGTATATTCACTTGGTTAAAAATAGTCCCTACAAGTTGAAAAATAAGTAAAGGTAATGTGTTATGATATATTTTGGGCTTTGGACGGAAAACGTCCCTCATAAAGGCGAAAACGCGCCACCATCATTATTATTCCGCGAAAATCAACAAGGAATGATTGCGGTATATGAAGGATTGGGAGGGCTTGGCTCGCCGGTGTATTCATTTGTACATACCGATGGGTCGATGCAGCAACACACTGGCGCCTACTTAGCTGCACGGTTGGCTAAGCAAGTTACAGAAGGCTTTTTCTTACACGCTGAGTTAGATGAAAATTTTGCTGAAAACTTGGCGTATAGCCTCAAGGACGATTTTCAAAGCTATTGGGAGACCCTGCGCGAAGGCATAGAGAACCCACCACAGCCCAATGGCAGCAAAATACATAGGCAATTTGCTACTGCCGCCGCAGGATTTTATTTCAATCAAACGGCTGCCGATACCGTAGAGGCCATTAGCTTTTGGGCTGGCGATGCGGTTTGTTATTTGCTACAAGCAAATGGGCTGTCTTTGGCTTACGAGCCTCCACCTCATAGCCACTTGTTGGCACATTACATCCACGAAGGCGAAGATTGTATGATTTTGTTTAAAAATCAGCTTATTTATGAGCCAACTTTATTGGTAGTAGCTTCAGCAGCTTGCCGCGAGAAATTGCCTTCTGTAGCCCATTTAGAATTTTACTTGTTACAAACTCTTTTTCAGAGTCAAACTACCCAAGAGTGGCAACAACGCTTGAACCAATGCCTTGCCGAAAAGTTAAATGCAGATTTCAGCCTTGCCTTAGCAGCTGTTTTATTTGGAGAAGATGTTACAACACTCAAAGTTAGGTTTATAAACCGATATTATGAACTTGAACAAACCTTCATCCGTCCTTTGGACGAGCTGGATAAAACCATTCAAATATTGGCTTACGAACAGGAATATCTGCAATTAAAAGTAGAACAACTCAAGGCGCAGCGCACCCAGTTGCAGCAGAGTTTGCAGAAACGGTATGAAAACTCTGCCTCTTCTCTTGAATAGATAAAAAAAGACCTCCAATGTGTTGGAAGTCTTTTGAAGTAGCCCGTACGGGAATCGAACCCGTGTTTCATCCGTGAAAGGGATGCGTCCTAACCCCTAGACGAACGGGCCAAAAAACAATTTTGTTTAATTGAGTGGCAAAATTAGCATATATATTTGAATCTGCCAAATAATACGTAAAAAAAACAGATTTAATTTTCTACCTGAACTCCACGCAGTTGAGCCAGTTTTTTGAAGAGCATAATTTCCTCATCGGTAAGGTTTTGAGGAATTTGAACCTGTATAGTGGCATACAAATCGCCTAAAATAGCAGTATTTTTGTAGTCGGGCATTCCCAATCCTTTGAGCCTAAGTTTTTTGCCATTGGCTGTGCCTGCCGGAATTTGAATACGCTTAGAACCATTTAAGGTAGGAACTTCTACTTTCCCTCCTAAAATAGCTGTATATAAATCAACCTGTACAGTACAACTTAAATCATTCTCGTTGCGCTCAAATAGTGGATGAGGGGCAATTAAAACCTTCAATAACAAATCACCTCTAAAGCCCCGATTTTGTCCGCCTTTTCCTTTGACACGCAATACTTGTTGATGACGCACCCCGGGTTTGAGTTTAATTTTGATGCGCTCATTGCCCAATTCAAATACTTTTTCACAACCGAGGAAAGCTTCTTCCAAGGTGATTTTTGCCTCACCTTCATAGTTTTGGCCTGAAATACTTCCCTCCTCACCAAAGTCGAATCGAGAACTACCACCGGCAGAAGAACCAGAGAAAAACTGCTCGAAAAAATCAAAAAAACTTGAACCGCCTCCATTCTTACCACTTCCACCCGATCCAAAAGCATCTTCCCAACCATAATTTTGAGATCCGCCAAAATTTTGTCCTTCAAAGGGATTTCTACCTTGATTTCCCATATTTTGGTAGTGATTCCAATTAGCACCTAATTCGTCGTACTTTTTTCGCTTTTTAGGGTCTCCTAACACATCGTAAGCTTCATTTATCTCTTTGAATTTTTCTTCGGCTTGTTTGTTACCAGGATTTTTATCAGGGTGGTGCTTCACCGCCAGCTTGCGATAAGCCTTCTTGATTTCTTCTTGAGAAGCTTGTTTGGGTACACCCAAAATCTTGTAATAATCTTTAAAATCCATAAGAAAAGGCTTGTTAAAAAAGTATAAATCTACTATTTAAAAAACAGCAATCAGTCGTTAAAAGTTGCGTAATTAGAGTTGGGTGGATTGGTAAAGGTTTATCAAATCGAGTGCCGCTTGTTGTGGCGAATAGTGGCCGTCTAATACTGCCTTCTCTATTTCAGGCCACTTATTTTGCACGGCTGAATGGTTATAAAAACTATCTTCCAGCAAGTAGCGAATGCTTTCCTGCATCCAATATAAGTTTTGTTGTTGGCGTTGTCGTCTGAAAAAGCCGTTTTGCTCAGTAAATGCCACAAAATGCTCAATCATATCCCAAACCGGGGCAATACCGGTAGCTTCTTGGGCCGAACAAGTCAATACCTGTGGCGACCAGCCACTTTCCGGCAAGGGGAAGAGGTGTAGCGCGTTCTGATAATCTAACTGTGCATTTCGAGCTTTTGTAGCATTGTTGCCATCAGCTTTGGTGATGACTAATCCATCGGCCATTTCCATAATCCCTTTTTTGATGCCTTGTAGTTCGTCGCCCGCACCCGCCAGCATCAGCAGCAAGAAAAAATCGCACATCCCACGTACCAAAGTTTCTGATTGGCCTACGCCTACGGTTTCTACCAAAATGATATCAAAACCTGCTGCCTCGCACAATAGCATTGCTTCGCGAGTATGTCGTGCCACCCCTCCCAACGAGCCTACCGTAGGCGAAGGGCGTATGTAGGCATTGGGGTGCTTCGATAGGGACTCCATACGGGTTTTATCGCCTAAAATACTACCTCTGCTAAGTGTACTGCTTGGGTCGATGGCCAAAACCGCCATTTTTTTTTGCAATTCATTGGTCAAATACAGACCTATGGATTCGATAAAAGTGCTTTTCCCAACACCGGGAACTCCCGTAATGCCAATACGCACAGAACGCCCGGTATAAGGCAAAATAGCTTGTAAAATGGCTTGAGCCAATGGTTGGTCGGCGGGTAGTTGGCTTTCTACGATGGTGATGGCTTGGCTAAGCAGCACCCTGTTGCGCGCAAAAATACCCTCGATATAAGTACTTGCCGGTAGGCGAGGTTTGGGCATACTCAAAAAATTAAATAAAAAGAAAAGGGTTTAGCTTTTTTTGTTTAGTTTTAAGGATCATCGATTATTTCTGCAAAATTAAACCTATTTCAAGTATGTTTAAAGCTTTATTCAATTGGGCTAATTTATGGATTACTGTATTGGTATTCATTTTTATGTGGTTAGTGTCCATTGTACCTCTCAATTTTGATATCATCAATCCTATCCAACAAGTTTTTCAGGATTTTGATATTTCCGACATTTATTTCTCAAAAATCAGGCAGCAACAAAAAGGTGATGATAGAATCGTGTTGGTCAATATTGGAAACCTAAGTCGTGGCGAAGTAGCCGAAGTGGTCAATATCTTGAACACCGCAAATCCAAAGACTATAGGCATAGATGCCTTTTTCAGGAAGCCCAAAGATCCCAAAGGCGACAGCGCTTTAGCAGGGGCGTTGGCAAATGTAAAAAACTTGGTGATGGTTTCAGAGTTACCCGGAGCCAAATACAATGCAAAAAAACAACAATACGATAGCTTGGAAACCTCTAATGCGATGTTTATGAAAAAGGCCAGTTCGGGGTTTGCCAATATCATTTCATCGGGTGATAAAAATGAGTTTGTAACTTTCCGAACTTTCAGCCCAAAAGAAAATGTACTTGGAAAAGTAGAGTATGCCTTCGGAGTTCGTTTGGCGCAAATGTATGATAGCAAAGTGGCCAAAAAGATTATTGACCGAGGAAACAATGTCGAGAATATCAATTTTAGAGGCGATTTCGACAAATTCTTGGCTTTGGATTGGCCTCAAGTTCTCAATAAAGAATTTAAACCCGAAATGCTCAAAGATAAAATCGTGATTTTGGGCTTTATGGGAACTACTTTGGACATGATTGAGTTCAAAGATAGGGTATATACCCCAATGAATGCTAACTACATTGGCCGAAGCACACCAGATATGTATGGAGTTGTAGTACACGCCAACATCGTGTCGATGATTTTGAGCGATACGTATATCTACGACGCACCACTTTGGTTAGATTTATTGATTAGTTTTGTAATATGTTTTGTGGTGGTAAGTATATTAGGTTATCTCTACGAAAGATCGGGATTTTTCTATGATGGTTTAACTTTACTGGTTCAATTTACGTTCTCTGTTTTGTTAATCATCGGAATAGTGTATTCTTTCGATATTCTTGCTGTAAAACTTAATTTTGGCATCACCGTATTAAGTATTATCGTGGCGGGATTCTTTGTGGAGATTTATTTAGGGTTTTTGAAGAAATTGTTCATCAAAAACAAAAAAGCTTAGCACTCAATCTCGTATAATTTATAGATATATTTATTGCATATCAATTTAACAAAAACTATGAAACAGGTACTATTGATTTTTTGTATTTGGTTAGGTGTTCATTTTGTGCAAGCACAAGATAAATTTATGGTAACCAAAGTAGGAGGCGAGTGTTGGCACAACAACACCAAACTGGTGGTTGGTTCTACTTTATCCATCGCTTCAGGAGATAAGATTTACGTAGGGTCAAGCTTGATTTTACGCCATTTGGCATCAGGCGGTACCATCAATATCCCATCAGGCGGCGAGTTTTCGGCCAAATCGTTGGTAGATGAATTGTCTAAAACACAAGCCAGCACCGGCGATAAATTGGTGAGTTATGTAGTAGGGCAATTAACCCAAGACAATACAGACATCAACCAAAACCACCGCAATTATATGCGAGTAACCGGTTCGGTAGAGCGAGCAAGCAACATTGCTAATGTAGTAGCTATCGAATTCTTATTGGATCAAAAGAAATATAAAATATATGAAACGCAGAATGTATATGTTTCTTGGCAACCTGTAGACGGAGTTACCGGGTATATGGTAAGATTGTCGAGTGATTTTGGGAGCGTAGTGCAAGAAGTGAAGACTTCTGATAATTATATTTTCTTCAATATTGATCCTGCTAAGTACGAAGGGAACTCAGTAAATGTCGAAATTTCTTTGGCCAATAATCCTCAGTTTGTTTCAGACCAATTAAACATAGCGAAAGTAGATGCTAACAAAATTGGAGCTATTGAGAAGGATTATAAAAGTTATATGGCTATGAATGGCATCACGGAAGTTAAAAATGCAGGCGATAAAATTACAGAGGCTTTGTTCTTCGAGCAAGTAGGTTTATTTGCAGATGCCTTGAGATGCTATCGCCAAGCCATCGATATGGCAGAAACAAGCGAAGAGAAAAAAGGTTGTGAAGCCATCTACAACCAATTTGTCAATGGAGTAGTACAAGATGTAGCTGCTTCTGCCAAAGAGAAAAAATAATTTTCTAAATCAATCTTTTTAAAAGTCTTCTATGAAAATAGGAGACTTTTTTTGTTGGCTCACATAACAACCTAATTTTGTATCTTTGTTTCAACAGCTTATTAAAAAAAATGAAAAGAATATTTGCGTTGTTGAAGCTATTTCCAAGCCATTGCTTTGGCCAGTACAGAAGCAGAGAAAAAGATCTATGAGCAAATTTATAATGATTTCGGAGAAACAATAGGTGATTACATTCCAGCTCCGGTCTGTAGAACGGCTCACTCTTGCAGCAGGTAAAGTCGAAATAGTTGGTTTTACCTGCAAATGATAAAGGTTGTTGGGCGTTGCGACCTAAAATAACTATTTTGTATGCAAACATTTTTAGCCCGAAAATCTTTCTATAAATAACTTTATTGTTTATTCTAAGTAAAAAGAAGTATTTATT
>DMHB01000376.1 GCA_003449595.1 Microscillaceae bacterium
GATTATCGCAGGAAGAAAAAATTGATTTACTTTGTGGAACTTTTGTGCAGGTTTTACAAAGCTTATTAGAAAAAAGAATGAAACTTGCTGATAATCAGCGTGATATGATTGTAATGCAGCACCAATTTACGTATAAAATCGACCAACAAATTTATCAAACCACCAGCTCACTTGTGCAAATAGGAAAACCCCAATATCAAACAGCCATGGCCAAAACAGTTGGATTGCCTTTGGCCATCGCCACGAGCCTACTTCTTGAAGAAAAAATACATTTAACCGGTTTGCACATTCCTACGCACCCAGCGATTTATAAACCTGCTTTGGCTCGCTTAGCCCAAATGGAGGTTGTTTTTCAGGAAGAAACCACTCTTATACAAATGTAATGGCATCATAGACTATTCATCAATTTAATTTTTATGCAAGACAATTTATCTCCCTCTAACCCCAACGCTGTTCCTCAAGACGAAATAGATTTGATTGGCTTATTTGTGAACATTGCCCGATTTGCAAAGCGTAGATTTAGTGCCATCGTCATTACCTTATTGATAAGCATCAGTACTAGTGTCTTACTCTTTTATTTGTTGCCTCCAGAATACAAAACCCGTCTTATTGCCAAATCGCGGGTATTGACGGATGTAGAAATTAAGGGAATTATCTATGATTTGAACGAACTGGTAAAGGATGGCAATAGTACCGAAATTGCCAATCGAATGAAAATTGACTATAAGCTGGCTGACCAAATCACAAAAGTCAAAAGCTTTGGCATCAAGGAGTTAGATAACAAGGATGTAAGTACCCAACGCGACAGTGTTTTTGTGATAGAAGTATATTTGAACGACAATACACAGCTTGATAAATTGCAAAAAGGCTTGGTTAGTTACTTAGAAAACAATGAGTTCGTCAAGCAACGAGTGACTGTATTCAAAGAAGCACGCCAAAAAGAATTAGAAAAACTTACCGTTGAGTTACGCAATATAGACAGCACAAAGGCGCTCATTATCAAGCAATTGCAAAACTAAACCAACAATGTATCTTTTATCGATTTAGGCACTTTTTACGAACAAGCCCTAGGATACTACCAACGGCAGCTTTTTGTAAAAGAAAGCCTTCAGTTTGCCGACAACCTCCAAATCATAGTTAATTTTACACGTTTCCAAAAAAGATTCATCACCCTGCCTATTGCGATAGCCATCGGGCTGGGTGTGGGAATTATTCTGGGCATTTTCATAGGATTATATTTGGATGTTAAACCCTTAGTAGAACAAAAACAGGTTTAATTTCTTACTTTGGTAAAGCCTATGCCGGTTGTTCAAAATACAGACTTCTTTGCAAATCCTTGGCATATCAACCGGCACGGGCAAACCATTATTCCTTCACAGTTTCGTAAAATACGCCTCCCAAAGGCTTATCAGCGGCAACGCATCGAAACACCTGACGGCGATTTTTTAGACTTAGACTGGCTACGCCACTCGCCTCAAAAACCCCAGCAACAGTTAGTTATCATCTCGCACGGCTTAGAGGGCAACACCTCACGCCAATATGTGGTAGGAATGGCACGCCTTTTCTACGAACAAGGCTGGGATGTGTTGGCTTGGAACTTCAGAAGTTGTAGTGGTGAGCCTAACCGGCTGCCTCATTTTTACCACGCCGGATTTACCAAAGACTTGTCGTGGGTAATTGACCAAGTGATTGCTTTAGCGCATTACCAATCTATTGCTTTGGTAGGGTTTAGTATGGGAGGCAACATGACGCTCAAATATTTAGGAGAAAAATCTACCCAAGTGCCTGCCGTTATCCAAAAAGCTGTTGTTTTTTCAGTGCCCTGCGATTTGGTAGCAGGCGCAGCGGCCATTAGCCATCCCAATAATTGGATATATAGCTATAACTTTCTGCGCAAGCTTCGCAAGAAAATAAAAGCGAAAGCGGCACAACTCAAGTCGTTGGTGGATGTAAGCCTTATCGATAAAATCAAAACATTAGAAGGTTTTGACGATGCCTATACCGCACCGCTGCACGGGTTTGCCAATGCACAAGACTACTATACACAGAGTGGCGCTTTGCCACTTATTCCGCAAATCAGCATCCCTACGTTGATGGTCAATGCACTGAACGACCCTTTTTTAGCCGGAGGGTGTTTCCCAACTGAGGTGGCAGCAAAACTTCCTCATTTTTATTTGGAAACTCCTGCCCAAGGGGGGCATTGTGGGTTTAGTCCTCGAAAAAAGCGCGGCGGTTTTTACTGGTCTGAATGGCGTGCTTTAGCATTTGTGCAGGCTTCTCTTGAATTGGGTTCATCCTAAGCGAAATCTCGTTTAAGCGTTTTACCTAAAAAACACACCAAAACTCATAATCAGGTTGAAATTATTCTGCTCGATGGCCGCACGGGGTTGCTGTTGGTTGGCTAAGGCATAGGGGGCATAATCAGCATTGAACCTGGAATTGACCACCGTAATATCAAAATAACCTGCTTCTCCTCTCAGCCCCCAACCGGCAGAATAGCTGCGCACATCACGGTCGAAATTATCAAAATTGGTGCTGTAAGGATCGGGAAAGTAAGCAAACCCGCCTCTAAGGTATTGATTGCGTAACAATCGTAGCTCTGCACCTACTTGCCAGTTGTTGACACTCCGAAAACTACGCTTGATGAGGGTATTAGTAACCTGAAAATCATTATTATTCAAATCTCCTACCCTCATTTGTGTATAGTCGATGTACTCGACACTGGCCGTGAGAAATCCTAACTTACCTACGAACAATGCTACACCCAAGGATGTGCGCCAAGGCGTAAGCAAATTGTAATTGAGCCGCTGAGGCACTAAGCGTGCAATGGCCGTGCTTCCTGTAACGCCTGTAATGAGTTGTGCACTATAATCGGTCTGCATAGCCAAATAGGTGGGCGTAGTAGCACTGGCACCAATGCGCAAAATACTGATGGGACGTACTATGATGCCTAAAGTAGCATTAGCCCCTGTGCCACGAGTGGCTACTTGTTCTTTGAGGTTAAATCTATCAAACGTAGTGAATGGATTTGCCCCAAATTGTTCCCGATAGGATTTATCAACATTGTAGTTCACTGTAACTATCCCTACACTCAATCCTACATAGAACACATCAGCTAAATTAGCTCCGTAAGAAATATTCCACTGAAACTGCCCTCCACTGCTATTTATTTTTTCCGACTGGCGGGGCTGTACTCCTGCAAAAGCACTCTGGTACACTGTATTATCAGCATTGAAACTTACTGGACTAATTAACCCACTTAGGTAGGCCAACTGTGTGCCTGTAGCGGGCACTGCCCTACGTGTTTCAAAATTGGCTGTAGTAGTGCCATTGGCTTGCTCTACATAGCTGTCAATCAACGAGTTGCGGGGGTTGGGGCTATCATACTCAAATGTCCCTTGAAAATTGTTGACCCTCGACACAGAGATTCCAAAATTACCACCCCTCCATAGTCCTTCGTGATAATCTTTTTTGAGAAAAGAGAAGACCACACCTGCGTTGTTCAAGCCCACGTTCAACTTAGCATCACGGTTGTTTTGATCTGAAAGATAATCTGTTTCGGAGCTGAAATAATTCAATGAAGGGGTTATGCTCACTTCCGATTTTCGAAAAAAACCCAAGCCCGCCGGATTGGCCGACAAGGTGCTCACGTCAGCCCCCAAGGCTGTTTGTGCGCCTCCTAAGGCTTGTATGCGGGCAGTACCGGTCGAGAAGGTTTGCGTAAAACGGAACGCTTCGACAAAAGAGCCTGAGGCACCAGGCAACTGAGCCATACTTTCAGCAAAAGCAAAAGAAAAAGCCAATAGGCAAAGTACACTCAACAAAAATCTGCTTGTAGGGGTCATAAGGTTTGTGTAAGAAAAGATTAGTTTTTCTAACGCAGGTAAAACAATATAGGTGGATCATTTAAGCCGAAACAGCCAATATTTTATCTCGATACTGTGCCATTAAGTACAATACGGCCATACGTACTGCTACACCATTTTCGACTTGATCCAAAATAATGGAATGGGGCGAATCGGCGGCATCGCTACTAAGTTCAATACCCCGGTTAACAGGGCCTGGGTGCATCAAGACAATGGGCTTGTTGAGGTTGTCCAACATCGCTTTGGTGATGCCAAAATAAGCAGCATATTCGCGCAAAGAGGGGAAATATTTAATTTGCTGTCGTTCCAATTGTATGCGTAAAACATTGGCCACGTCGCACCAGGCCAAGGTTTCTTGCACTTGGTGGCTTACCGAAACACCCAATGCTGCAATATGCCGTGGAATAAGGGTGGCCGGGCCGCATACCCGCACTTCGGCACCCAATTTCAAAAAAGTAAAAATGTTGGACAAGGCCACCCGCGAGTGCATAATATCGCCAATGATGGCTATTTTTTTACCCGCTACTTCGCCCAGTTTTTCGCGGACTGAAAAAGCATCCAACAATCCTTGCGTGGGATGTTCGTGGGTACCATCGCCCGCATTGATTACTTGGGCGGCGGTTCTGTCGGCAATAAACTGCGCTGCGCCCACGCTTGCGTGTCGCATCACCACCATATCGACCTTCATAGCCAAAATATTGTTGACCGTGTCTAACAAGGTTTCGCCCTTTTTGACAGAGCTACTGGAGGCCGTAAAGTTGACTACATCAGCCGAAAGCCGTTTTTCGGCCAATTCAAAAGAGAGACGGGTGCGGGTCGAGTTTTCAAAAAAAATATTGGCAACGGTAATATCCCTCAGCGAAGGCACTTTTTTGATAGGTCGGTTGAGCACATTTTTAAACTCTGTAGCAGTTTCGAAAATGAGTTCTATGGTTGTTTTGTCTAAAGTTTGAATACCTAAAAGATGTTTCATAAAGTGTGAAATATAAACAGCAGCAACATACTATAAAAGTTGAAAACCTATCACCATTACATCGTCTGTTTGTTCTTGACTATCTTTCCAATGGTTCAACTCATCTGCCAACAGTTGTTGTTGTGTGGCCAAGGGTTGGGGGTGTATTTCAAGTAAAAACTCGCGGAGGCGCTTGCGCATATATTTTTTCTCGAAAGCCCCCCCAAATTGATCTTGATAGCCATCTGAAAATAAGTAAAACATATCGCCGGGCTCAACCTGCAACTGGTGGGTTTGGTACGCCTTTTCGTCGCTAAACTGCCCTCCTCCTACCGGTGTTCTTGCTCCTTTTATTTCCAAAAGCGTTTGGTTGCGAATGTACCAAAGATCATTTTTAGCTCCCGAAAAAGACAAGGTGCGGGTTTCTGGTTGCCAAATCACAATACCAATATCCATCCCATCATTTACTTGGTTTTGGCTGTTGCGAAGTTTGGTATAAAGTTTTTTGTTGAGATGTTGTAAAATATCGCAGGGCTGGAAAACTTCCTGCCCCAAGATAATTTCATCTAAAAAATCGATGCCCAACATCGTCATAAAAGCCCCCGGTACCCCGTGGCCGGTGCAGTCGGCAGCCACCAAAATCTTATACTCCTTGTTAGGTGCTTGCTTGGGTCGAAGGCTTTCAAACCAGTAAAAATCGCCTGATACAATGTCTTTGGGCTGGTAAAAAATGAACGCCTTTGGAAACACTTTTTGAATATCGGCTACTTCGCCAAGCACAGCCTGCTGAATGCGTTGTGCATAAACAATACTGTCGCGGGTATGTTCTAACACATCAGCCAACTGCGCACTTTTATGACTAATGGCATCGCGCTGCGCCTGTATCTCGTCATTTTGTTGTGCTAACTCTTCATTTTGCGCTTCGATTTCTTGAGTGCGCAAAGCCACCAACTTCTCCAATTTTTCGTTTTGTGCTTCCAAAATTTCCTGCTTTTCTTGCTCTTGGGCGATGGCTTTCGCCGATAGAAATTCGACTTCACGCAGCCTGCCCTCCAAGGCATAGTGTGTTTGGGCAAAACTACGCGATAAAAATATAGACATTACTGTAGAAATACTCAGAAAGCTGATATACAATACCAAATTCGATATAGCGGTAGGAATGGGTAAATTGAAGGCTAAAAAATTGGCGAACAATGCGTGCAACAACGAGCAAAACAAAGCCAAAAGCACTCCTGAACCAATCAACAAAGCTCCCTTTTTTTTCTGTTTGATAGAGTGGTGCATCAGTCGGATGATTTCGCCCAGATTCAACAAATAAAAAGCTCCGGCTGCCACATTGCTCCACATTTCGTGAAACATAACCACCAAATTGAGTACAAACAGCCCCACCAATACCCAATACACCCGAGCCACCTTGTTGATAAACAAAGCATACAACATCAATAAAAGCAACAGTACTACCACAAAAGTAAGTACAAAATCAAGCCAGTTATAAAAAATGACCCAGTCAACCTGATGCGACTTATGGTGCTTATAGCTGATATAAAAAGTAATGCCAATGCTAAGCGAATACAACGAATAGTAAAGATTGGCCAAAATAGCCGGGTAAAAAATATACAAGAAAAGGTGTAAAGCTCCAAGCCCAATCAAAATACCAAAAAAAAGAGTTTCAGTAAAAGTAGTAATCTTGAACTGATTAATTATTTTCTCCAAGTTGGTATTGGCTTGGCTGATATACATCCGAAAGCCGGCTGTGCGCGCAAAACGTTCGTATCGGTCAAACAACTGCCAAGCATTGCTCGCCGAGTAACGAACTGCCAATACGTGCGGTTGGTCATCTTCAAAATTGATCACAATAGGGTAACCGAAAGGATTATACTTCGTTTCTTGCTCGGTTTGCTGGCTTACTTTCCCAAACGAATGCACCAACTTCCCATCCAAATAAATTTCAGATGCCCCTCTTTGCCAAACACGCAGCATAAATGGCTTGCCAAGCGTGGTTTTGTCCATCTTGAAATGCAGCCTAAACCAACCAATGCCCCCAAACTGACTGCGTTGCAGGCTATCTAACCAGAGTTGCGGATTGATGAGTTTCCAATTGCGGTCGTCAAAGGTGCGGTCGGCCCAAAGCGGATCATCGCCCTGCTTAAATTTCCAGTTTGACTTGAGCTGCTTGTTCTCGGTTAATACCGGAAACGAAATATCCAACAAGGCATCGTCTTCTTGAACTGTGTTGTTTTGGGCTTGTGCCAAGGAAATAAAACACCACCAGCTTACACAAAAAAGCCAACGTAGATGCGGGGGAAAGGTCATTGATAAATTTCTATTAAACTTACGTTGATAAGGTATTCAAAAATACATAATTTCGATAATTCAATCGCTGGTCTATCTTTTTTTAAGTCTAACAAAAAACAAAGCTCTTGAATTCATATCAGCAACCCTTTTGGTATTTGATGCAATTGTATCCACAAGCCCAAACTACCACTTTGGCCGCTTGGGCGCAACTAAAAGGCGATATATCTCCCGAATTATTTACACAAGCGCTCCAACAAGTAGCCAGTCAATACCCTGCGCTCAAATTATCGCTCGATTCCCATTTGGGAACACTTACAATCCCCGAAGTAGCGCCCAGTTTGCCGTTGCTTGTACATAGTGCGCCCCAGTCTCTGGCTCACATCCAACAACAGATCGCACAAGAGGCCACCCAAGGCATCGACAGCCAAGCACCTTTGCTTTGGAAAACCGCCCTTTGGGCTTGCCAAGCGCCAGCCCTTGGGTGGGTCTGGAGCCTACAAATGCACCACCTCATTGCTGATGGATGGTCATTTTTGGTGTTTTTCAAACAATTATCTGACACTTATCAAGCACTTTACTCTACCCAAACACCTCTTATACAGCCTTTACGCCCTCTTTTGCAACCTCAAGAAAGAGCCACCGATGCAATTTTTTGGCAAGAAAAAACTTTGCGGCGCATTTCTCCGCAAGGGGCAGGCTTGCACCCCATCCAACGACAATCTTTCTCCGTTTCGCCTCTCAAACTCCGTCAACTTCAGGCCAAATTAGCTGTTTACCAAGTAGAACCCATCCACTTTTGCCTATTGGTTTTTTTATTGGTGCTCAAGCGATACAATGCCCACTTGGATCTGCAAGTCGGCATTCCGCTGCTCAACAGAAGCAGCCGCGCCGAACGCGAAGCCATTGGGTTGTTTGCCAACTTTATGCCTTTGTCGCCCCTACCCGATATTTACGAAGCTTGGCACGCTGTCGCGATGATGCAATGGCTCAAAGCCCAGCTCAGGCAAATGTACCGCCACCAAGCCTTCCCGCTGTGGAAGTTGAGCCAACACTTAGATTTAGCCCCTGACGCGCGGCTATTCAGATCGGAAG
>DMHB01000188.1 GCA_003449595.1 Microscillaceae bacterium
ATCAACTTGTTTGGCTATTCGATGGGGGCTTTCTTGGCCAAAGTATTGTTGATGGCTAACTAGAAAAATTGGTGGTCCCATAGCAAAGCCGTGCTCTTTTGCGGGGGCAATTTGCTCAGCCAAATGCACCTCACTTCCAAGTATATTTTGGACAGCGAAGCGCACCAAGCCGTACAAAAGTTTTTTTTGCAACACTTAGACCAAACCCTCGACCAAGAAGCTTGGCTGGGGAAACTATTCGACATTGCCGACGAAGCAGGGGCTTATTTCAAATCGCTGCTCAGCGACCAACACCCCGAAGCCGCCAAGCGACGTAAGAAACGCCTTACCGAAATCAGTCGGCAGTTAGCCGCTTTCTTGCTGCAAACCGACTCGGTGATGCGCCCCGAAGACATCCAAAACACCCTCCAAAGCCCCGAGCGCGACATTCCCATTCCTTGCCATATTTTCGATTTTGGCTATCCGTATAGCCACGTCAACCCCTTCCCGCCCACGGCCAAAGACAAAGAACTGATAGATCAGGAGTTTAGCCGTATTTTTGAAGCGATGGCGCAACACTACCAAAATTTATAAGTTGTTATGGGCACACCCGGGTTGCCGAAAATATCTATCATTACCGTTACCTACAATGCGGAGGCTGTTTTACCTACCACTTTGCAAAGCATTGCCGCTCAAACCTGTGCGCCTTTCGAGTACCTCATCATCGATGGAGGCTCGACTGATAGCACGCTCGACCTCATCCAACAGCACCAAACACTCATTTCTTTTTGGCTCAGCGAACCCGATGGAGGTTTGTACGATGCGATGAATAAAGGACTACGACACGCTACCGGCGACTATGTGTGGTTTATCAATGCCGGCGACAGTCTCCACGCGCCCGATACTTTGGAACAACTCACGGCCTTTTGGCAAACCCAACCAACGCCCGATGTGCTTTATGGCGAGGTGATGTATGTAACCCCCCAAGGCCAAGCCCTCGGCATCCGTTCAGCCGTTACGCCGCTTCGGTTGCCCGAAAAGTTAGCCTGGCGTTCGTTGCAATATGGAATGGTGGTAAGTCACCAAGGATTTATCGTGAAGCGTTCGCTTTGCCCCGCTTACGACTGGCAGCAATATCCACTGAGCGCCGACATCGACTGGGTGATTCGGTGTTTGAAAAAAGCCCCAATAATCAAGCATAGCCACCAAATTTTGGCCAATTTCGAGCAAGGGGGCATTTCGCGGCAGCGGCTCAAGCAGTCGTTGTGGGACAGGTGGCGCATTATGACTGTTCATTACGGCTGGCTGTCCACCTTTTGGGCACACGCCTACATTGTGCTGCGAAGCGTTTGGTTTTTAGCGAAAAAACGTAGGTGGTATTGAGGGGGATGACTATAAAGTAGTTTACCTAACTTAGTAGTAAAGAAACCTATGTGAACCAGCCTGCCGAATTTGGGAATTGGAATTAATTACCGCTACACAAAAAAATACAGAAAAAAGTGGAAAGTGTGGGAAATTGTTTCATCAAAATCTGCTAAAATAATAAACTACTTTTCAGTAAACTTTACACCAAATACCTGATAATATCGTGTTTTACTTCAACCTTGTACTCTCCATTCTTACTTCTTATATAATCAGTTAACGCCGATATTGAAGGATAATCGCCTTGCCCATTAAAAAATCTTGCATCATCAATCAACAGAATATGATTATATTTTGAATGGTTGAAAATAGCATCCAATTCTTCAAATATCGGGCATTCTTTCTCTCCCCTTGCAGTTATACCTGCTGAATAATGCCCATCGAGCCAAAATATGGCGGGTTCATTGATTTCTGACAATATCTCCGGAAGTACCTTTCCGCTATCTCCTTGTATGATAGTAACATTTTTATCGTTTTGAAATCTGCGTTTTGCATCGTTGAATAAATCAAGGCCTAATTCGATCGAAAAAATTTTATGGAATCTTTTCTTTTGTGCCTCCACCATATCTCCCAAGTAAGTCCCTGTTTCAACTAAAATTCTATAGCCCGATTGATTTTTATACTCCATAATTACCTTTTGCTTCACCACATGTGGCGGAGGAATCGGATAGCCATCCCTTTTCCACTCTGCAAGTTGTTTACTTTCAAGCCATTTCCTAAGTAAGTTTGTCAGCCCGGTAGGTAGAACAGATATCAAAACTTTTTTGAACTTTTTTTTCATACGCATCACTTAATTTTTGTTGGAAGTAAATCTGAAGTACAAAGCCCGCTTGTATATAAATGAAATGTTTCCTGAATAGTACAGATTTAAGTAATCAAACCTAAATAAGTAAACCATAGAAACAGAAAACAAAGATATGGTAAAGCAGTGGATTATTCCACTACAGGCGGTAAGCTAATGCAGACTTCCTCCACCCGTTTCGGCGATGTGTATGTCAGACAAAAGAAAATCTCTTTTACTTAAGTGAATCGCGAAACTGTTTGATTTTTTTAGAAGAAATTTTCAACACTACTGCCGATTTCTCGAAGGCTTTGGGCAACGACAGCAAACAAACCAATAGAATAGTAAGTGAGAAGATGATGTTGGCGATAAAAGTCATTTTGTTTTGTAGTGGTTTGGGTTCAACCATTTTTGGTGCGTAAAATTAACAATTCCAAACGTTTGTTGGATCGCATTGTTTTATACCGAAGCAAATAAGAAAGTAACCCTATGCTGCATAAAACCATATTCTGACTTCCGGGGCGGCAAATGGGAAGGCGCAATTTCTCATCTCATTTTCAATTTCTAACGCTTCTCATTTTTTTTCTTCTCAAAACCGCTTTACTTTGAGTAATCATCCTTTTAAATCACCTTATCCTAATCAAAAGTTATGAGCCAATCATATACTCTGGATGCCGTCATCGAAATCCCAAAAGGCTGCCGCACCACATATGAACAT
>DMHB01000159.1 GCA_003449595.1 Microscillaceae bacterium
TTTACCAAATAAAACAATTTAGAAATTATGTTAGGAAGCATTTTGCATTGTATTGAAGAACTTGTACAAAAGGACTTTAGTACTACACAATGGGAAACTATCTTAGAAAAAAGCGGATTGGATAAGAAAAACAAGTTTTTTGCCCACAAAGTCTATGAAGACCAACTGTTTGATAGTATCTATGAAAACACTTGTACTACGCTTAAATTAGACTCCATTCAATTGTCGGAGGCTTTTGGTGATGCGTGGATGAAATATGCGTCTGCGAATTACTTTGCATTTTTTACGGTACTTAACAGCGCCAAAGAGTTCATTCTTAATATGGATAAAGTACACGAGCGGATTACTTCACGGGTTGAAAATGCTACTCCGCCCCGGTTTATTTATGAAACCATTGATGCCCAAACGATGACGATGGAATACCAGTCACATCGCAATTTGGCGCACGTTTGGGTGGGCTTATTGAAAGCAGTTGGAAAGCACTTCAACGAAACCATAACCATTGAACAATTAGAAGAAAACAAAGTCAAGATGACATTTAGTAAGTAAGAAGGTAACACAGCAAGAGTTTCTAAAACTTTACAGGAAGCTTGTTGCTTACAACTATTTTAAAAAAGTGGCTTTCTGTCAAATTGATTACTACCCTATTGTGCATCCATCCGATGCTTGATAGTTTTCTACAAGCTTAGATGTCAAAAGCAAGATACGGAGGCGGCATAATGAAGTGCTGGATCAATACGTCAATCTATACACATTGGTGATACCGGGTTCACAGAAAATAGAATCCTGTATTGAGAAGGTAGTCTGATCGAAGCGCGTAGCTGTGAAACGAAGTCTGGTATATCTCCGCGCTGCTGTACTAAGTACGAGGGTCGTGTCGCGGGGCATTATGCCAAATGGCCGGGTGGGAGGAACTGCTATGGCTACCCTCCTGTCTGGAACAAAAGCATAATTTAATTCCCAATTAGAAATATTGTCGCCGGGAGAGGTTCTACGTACTTCCACCACCAAATCGGCGCGTGGATAAACCCCAAGCTGCAAAGCATTGATGGGGGTTGAGCCGCTGGAAACCATTTCTACAAGATTTGTAGGGTCGGGTATAAACCTGGGGTTTTGAACTACACGCAGGTTTAATCTCCCGTTTCTTAAATCCGAAGGAGCTACTCGTGGAGAAATATTAAATGCGCCGTTCTCATCAGTTTGAAATTGTGCCACCAACTTAGGCGTGTTCCTTCCTGATGAAAGCCCTGAAGAGGGTAAAGTTCCAATCGTAAGTTCAAGGGTTACAAAAGATGCCGGTGTGCCATTTACTCGGTTGATGACCACCCCATTGATATTGGTGGGTGCACAATCTGATGTGCATCTATAAAAAGGATCATACCTACATCGAAACGCTAACTGGCTGATTGCTAAGAGTAAAATACAGCAAATTACACCCCATATATACCTTGAATAAAACCGCATAGCGACGAATGCAAAAGTTAAAAAACAATCACTTTCATTTAGATAGGTAAATATACACAATATAGTCGATTGTCTTCCAAATTTTGTGTCAAATATCTATGAAAGGCTGCCTAAAAGTTGTTCGGCTATTTCAGAAAAGCCCTGTTTGCTTACCATTCAAAGCCCACTCAAACAAAGCAGTTTACAGGCAAGTTTTAGGCTTGGTACAACAACCCAATGTATTTAATTCATTAATCCGAACAAAACCGTTAATTTTGAGCATTATTAAAACCATACATTATTCTTCTTATTTTGCCGCAAATTTATGTCCACTACCCTCACCCACCCTCTTTCTTTCGACGATACAGCCATTGCATTTGCCCCTAAGTCTGACTTTGAGCTGCGAAAAATGCAAATGCTTTTTGGTGCTATGAACAATGATTTTCTGGTGAAAACAGGTACTGGTCTGGTGCAAACAGCACTCCAGTGGCGCTTACCGGTTCGTTTTTTGATAAAAAAAACTTTGTTTCAGCAGTTCTGCGGGGGCGAAAGCATCGAAGACTGTCAGCCGGTCATTCAACGTTTGGGGCAATACCATATCGGCACCATTTTAGACTACTCAGTGGAAGGCAAGAAAACAGACAAAGGCTTTGACGCGACGACCCAAGAAATTTTACGCACCATCGCGAAAGCGGCCAAAAATCCGCAACATATTCCTTTTTGTGTTTTCAAAATAACCGGTATCGCCAATACCGATACTTTGGCCAAACTACACGCCCAGCAATCTCTAACCACCGCCGAAACTGCCGCTTGGGAAAAAGTACAACAACGGGTAGCACTCATCTGCCAAGCCGCCCACCAAGCCAAAGTGCGTATTTTTGTAGATGCTGAAGAAAGCTGGTTGCAAAATCCGATTGACACGCTGGTGCAACAGATGATGGAAAAATATAACCGCGAACAAGCCATTGTGTACAATACTTACCAAATGTATTTGCACAGCACACTCGCCAAACTCAAAACCGCGATCTTGGCAGCCCAGCAACAAGGCTATTTTTTGGGTGCTAAGGTAGTTCGGGGGGCTTATATGGAAAAAGAAAGAGAAAGAGCCGCCGAAATGGGTTACCTTGACCCTGTGCAGCCGGATAAAAGCGCAACCGACCAAGACTTTGATCAAGCTTTGCAACATTGCCTACAACATATCAACCACGTGGCTCTTTGCGCCGGAACGCACAACGAAGCCAGTACTTACCAGTTGGTCAAGTGGATGGAAGAAAAAGAAATTGCAGCCCAACACCCTCATCTGTTTTTTGCACAACTCTATGGAATGAGCGATCACATTTCGTACAACTTGGCCAAAGCAGGTTTTAATGTAGCCAAATATGTACCCTATGGCCCCGTAGAAGCTGTAATGCCTTATTTGTTCCGCCGCGCCGCCGAAAATACCGCCGTGGCCGGGCAATCGAGCAGAGAATTGTCTTTAATTAATCGTGAAATTGCAAGACGTAAAAAAAGAACTTAACTTGGGCTTTTGCCTAATCTGAAGCTGGATGCGCTTATGAAAAAAACCTATTTTCGCCTCAATAAACCAACTTTTTTTCTGTTCTTAGGTCTTTTGATAAGCCTTTCCATAACAGGATGCCTCAGTTCACGACAAGCCGCGCTGCACATTCCTGCCGAAAGCGGAGTAGTGCTCAAGGCAAATTTATTGAGCTTGATGCTCAAAATGCACCACGCCAAAGGTACTTTTCGGGAAGATTTTTCCCAAGTGGCCAAATCGAGTGCCATCCCTGAAAACCAACTGATTGGAAGGCTGCAAAGCTCAGGCATCAATTTCTTGCGAGCGTTTATGTTTTCTACTTTTGAAGAAGATGCTACCAACTACTTTGCGCTCAATTTTCCGGTCAGTAATCCAAAAAAAGTAGAGCCTTTCCTGAAATTGGTATTCGATACTTTGAACGTGCAGAAGGAAGGCGGCATATCGTTTTTCAAACTGAGCGAACGCAGCATTTTGGCTTGGACCGACGAGGTAATTACCTACCTGAATATGCCCAAATCTGCCAAATTTGAGTTGCCCTTTCAGAAAGCACAAGCCATTTTGACGATGCCCGAAGACAGCTCATTGCTAATGAAAAACGACAATTACAGGAAATTGAACAAAGTTTGGGCAGAAGTAACCGTTTGGGCCAATTTGGGCAGAATGGCGCAAAGCCCCGGGATGCAAAAATTTTTAAGTTCGCACGAAGTAACCAAAGACATCAAACTCAACAATACTTATCTGCAAAGTTTGGCGCATTTCCACCGCGGAAAAATGAATGCACAAACAGAACTCTTTTTGAGCGAACAAGGCCATAAGCGCTATAAGAATTTATTCCGGCCTTCCATCAACCCCACTGTTTTATATGAAGCCCCTATTGGGAACACCCCCCGCGGAATGCTCGCGCTGGCAGTCAATATGAGCGAAGTTCATACCTTGCTCGAAGACCTTCACCTCACCGATGAAGCACAGCGCGCCGCCGAGATAGTCAATCTCCCTTTAGACCAGCTGATGGCTATTTTCAGCGGCGATGTGGTGTTGTTTATGGAAGATGATACCCTTACACAAGTGGTTTCGGCCAACCGCCAAAACGCCAATCCGCAAAAAATGAAACGAAAAGGCCCCCAACACAATTATATGATAGGCTTGGGGCTGAATTCAGACCGTACCAACCTCGACAGTTTGATCAATGAGTTGATTACAAGCAGTTTGTTGGTCAAAAAAGAAGACCATTACTTATTTTTTGATGAATATATCATCATCGAGCGCCCCGATGCCCTTTACATCACCAAAGTACAGGACAAAACCCAACAATTTGCCCCGGACCCTGCTTTTGGCAATGCTCACGTGCGCGAATTGGCCACCAAAAATGCCTTGGTATTTTATGGAGGCAGGTCGCTCATCGATGGGCTAATACACCGCAAAGCTGTTGAAGATGACAACCTATTGCTCGATTTGATTGATTTACCGCTGCTTTATTCGGTGTTTCATACTGAAAACCTACAAGACAACATCACCAAGGGAAGCTTGGCTACTCACTTTACGGATGCTGACGAAAACAGTGTGGTTATCTTCTACAACCACCTCAAAGAATTGCTTTTTCGAAGAAACGAACAAATCAACAACACACACGAGGCCGATCGGTAGGCAAAAGCCATAGATTGCTGTATATTTGCACCAGAATCTGGGCAATATCAACTTTACGGATAATTTATGCGAAATCATTACGCTCTTTTGCGCCAAGCCTCCTTGGCTGTCTGTTGGCTTATATTGGGGGGATTCATCCTATCCGCTTGCGGCAAAACCTCTACCCCCACCCACCTCATCCCTACACAAGTAAAATGGTTGGCTTCCTTCCAATGGCAGGCGCTACAAACCAAACAACCTGAAGTTTGGAAAAAAGGGTTGATGAAAGAGATTTTACTCTCCTTAGGATTTCAGCTTAGCACCCCCGAGCGGGTATTTGTAGATAAATTTCAAGAAGCAGGCATATCGCCTGAGTGGCCGGTGTTTGTTTTCAGTATTCCCGGAGCCAATACAACGATACAAGTTTGTATGTTTGGCATTGACGACGAAGCCAAATTTGTAAAAATCTTAGAGCAAAGCATCAAAAGCACAAAAAAAACACAAGAAGCCATCAATTTTATGGCCCTCAGCGACCGCAGCCTGATGACTTGGGCTGCCCGGGTAGGCGTTTGGCTGCAAACTGCTGAACCAAGCTCGGCAGAAGCGTTGCTCAAAGAATCTATCCGGCTACGTGCCTTGCCCGAAGACCAATCTTTAGCCAAAACATTGCCCCAGGCACTGCCCAACCTGAGCAAAGACAACAAAACCGATGCTGCCCTTTGGGTGGATGTAGAAGGGCTGAAAAATATTCCCACTTCTCAATGGCTCAAAAAATACCTTCCCTTTCCGCTCACCCTCGATTGGAAAGGCTCTTGGGTTAACTTGCAATGCGTATTTGAAAAAGGGGAAATACAAATGAAAGGCAAGTTCCATTGGGGAAAACCTTTGCTGGCTTACAAAGCCTTTTTCAAAAATGAAGTAGATGCCCGACTGCTTGCCTCGTTGCCCATCAAAAAACCGATCGCAATGGCAGGTTTGGGGCTGAGCCGCGAGTCTATTTTTCAAGCTTTGGAGCAGAGCGGCTTGGCCGGTAAAATAGACCCCCAAGTAAGTGCCGCTACGGGTATGACGATGAAAGAACTGTTCAATATTTTTTCGGGAGATGTGGTGCTGGGAGTCAAAAAAATCAGAGAAGTGGAAACCACTGAAGGAGACATTGACCAAAAAACCGGTGAGCAACTGCTCGAAATCGTCGTAAAAGCCAGTTATGAATATGTGTTGGGGGTTGGCATCAACAACACCAGCAGCTTGGATAAACTATTGGCCAAACTCATCAAAGGCGATACCGGCTTAGAGCGGCAAGGCGATTTTTATACCTTAAAGGACAAAGAAAACAACAACTTTTACATTGTGCCTCGTGGCAAGTTCCTGTACCTAACCGAAACCGAAGAAGTGAAAAATGATCTACTTCGCGAAAAAGCGCCCCGCATTGCCGACAAATATGCAGGTCTTGGCAGCGAGAGCATCATCGTACTTTATTCTGATTTGCAAGAAAAAGTAAGGGCAAAGCTCCCTTCGTCGATGTTTGGCAAGAAAAATAAAGAGATAGAACAGCTTGTAAAAGGTATCCAAACCCCCTTCGAGGCTTTGTCTATCAGGCTAAAACCTGTAGCCGATGACAATACCAGCGAATTGCTCCTTGCCTGGGAAATGAAAGACAAAGATCTGCACGCCCTTCAATCGCTGTTAGACCATATCGTTGTAGAAAATAGTTTTACACAAATCTTGCGTCAACCAACCGCCGAAGCGGCTCAATAAATGGATCAAATTCGGTTAGAACAAGTAATGCCCGAGCCATTGGAAAACACCGATGTTTCGCAGTCAAATATTTGGCTGCAAAAGGCAAGTTTCCAAAAGGGGCTAAATTATCAAGTTTTTGCTGCTTCCGGAAAGGGCAAATCTACTTTTGTTCATCTGCTATATGGTATTCGCAACGATTATAAAGGCCATATTTGGTTTGATAATAAGCCCATTGACCAACTGACCAACGCCTTGTGGGCCAATATTCGGCAAACATCGCTCAGCATTGTTTTTCAGGATTTGCGCCTGTTTCCACACTTAACAGCTTTACAAAATATACAAGTGAAGGCAGTGTTGCAGCCTTCAGTGGCTTCGGTGGCTGAAATTGAAGCTATGGCGGATCGTTTGGGCATTGCCCACGTGTTGAACAAGCCCGCTAAAACGCTTTCGTATGGCGAGCGGCAACGCACGGCTATCATCAGAAGTTTGGTGCAGCCTTTTGATTTCCTGCTTTTAGATGAGCCTTTCAGCCATCTCGACGAGCAAAACATCGCCAAAGCGGCTGAGTTGATTCAGGAAAAATGCACAGCCAACCGAGCCGGTTTTGTGATGACCTCGCTTGGCTATGAGTATGTGCTACGCATCGACCAAAAGTACGCTTTGTAAAATTTCGCCCTATCCGCGCCAAGCTTCTGCGGCTTTGGTACTGATGCGATAGTAGCGCATACTGGCCCAAAAGAACAAAGAAGCCGGAATAAGCACGATAAAGGCAGTGGTAAGCAGTGAATACCCAATCATTTTGTCGTCGGCATATACCATTTGCGTGATACTGGCCACAATGGTTGGCCCAAAGCCCAATCCGAAAAAGTTAACCAAAAACAAGAAGATAGCCGAAGACAAACCCCGCATAGGCGGCGGCACTACTTCTTGCATCACAGCGGTGCCGGTGCCTAATCCAAAACTGGAGGTAAAGTTGACCAAAGGAGCCATAATCCAAACCCAAGTAATAGAAGGTAAGAATGGCAACGGAATACAACAGATCAGCAGACTGACAGACGACATCAGCATCACAATTTGGCGGCTATTGGCATAGCCTTTGGTGGCCAAATAATCGGCCAACCGCCCTCCTACTACAATGCCTGAGGTGGCAAATAAACTCTGGATAATCCCCAACGTAATGCCCACTTCGGCCTTGCTGATTCCATAATTCCGAATGATATACGTTGGCAGCCAAAAACTTAGCCCATAGGTGCAGATGGTGAAAAAAGCGAATCCAAAATTATGAAAAAAGAAAATACCTAAGTTTTGCTTGATGTAAGCCCAAACCATTGTTAAAGGAATGGCTTTCTGCATCGGGTTACCTTGGGCATCTTTCATCACTTGGCGCAACGGTTCGCGGATGGTGAAAGTAAGCAGCACCACCAACAAGCCCGGCAGCCCAACCAAGAAGAAAATCAATTGCCAAGAAAAAACCTCTCCTATCACCGGAAATTCCCACACCCTTTTATAAGAAGCCATTTGAGCGGCAAAACCCCCAATCAGCAAAGCCAAGCCTCCACCCAAGTACAGCCCCATAGAATAAATGCTCAAGGCGGTGGCCAATTTGCGCTTCGGAAAGTAGTCGGTAATCATCGAATAAGCCGCCGGCGACAAGGCCGCTTCGCCAATTCCTACGCCTACGCGGGCTAAGAAAAATTGCCAATAATTTTTGGCCAACCCACAGGCAGCAGTCATCAAACTCCAAACAAAAATTCCCCAAGCAATGATATTGCGCCTGTTTTTATAGTCTGACAAGCGCCCAATAGGAAGCCCCAGCAAGGTATAAAAAATGGCAAAGCTAAAACCCATCAGCAAACTGACTTGTACTTCGCTGATTTGCAAATCTTTGCGAATATCGTCGGCCAACAGCGCCACAATTTGTCGGTCGATAAAAGAAGATACATACGCAATGGTAAGAATAGCCACTACATACCAAGCATAAGCCGGGCGGGCATAATTAGGGTTTTCAGAATCTTGCATTCAAAATAAGGATTAGTTTTTTCATAAAATCAGCCTAAATTTACTTTTTTTTGTCATAAGTTGCCATTGGTTTGTATTTATTCACGCTTCTTAAATTTTAAATAGCCTTGCGTCATCTGTTTAGAAAGAAAAAACTTGAACATATTTTAGCCGAAATACGCCAAAGCGAAGCCGAAGGACACGCTTTGCGCAAAAATTTGCACCTGCGCGACTTGATTTCTTTTGGTATTGCAGCCATCGTGGGAGCCGGTATTTTTAGCACCATTGGCACGGCCTCTTACAATGGAGGGCCGGCGGTGATTTTCTTGTTTGTATTTACTGCTTTTGCTTGCCTTTTCTCAGCGCTTTGCTATGCCGAATTTGCCTCCACCATTCCTATCAGCGGCAGCGCTTACTCGTATGCCTACGTTACATTCGGCGAATTGATTGCTTGGATTTTGGGGTGGTCATTGGTGATGGAATATGCCATTGGCAATATAGCCGTAGCCATTTCTTGGTCCGATTACCTTACGGGAATGCTCACCGGCTTGGGGGTTGAGTTTCCGCTTTACTTAACAATGGACTACCTTACGGCCATGCGCAGCGAGGCACAAGTGGCTGCCTTGATGGCAAAGGGGCAGAGTTATTCGGATATGCCCGAAGCCCTGCAACAAGCCTACCAAGCTTGGCAAACAGCACCTACTCTGGGTGGTAATTTGCGGGTAATACTTGATTTGCCGGCCTTGTTTATTACCGTCATCGTTACAGCACTGATTTATGTGGGCATCAAAGAATCGAAGCAAGCCAGCAATGCGATGGTAGTGCTCAAGCTGCTGGTGGTTTTGTTGGTCATCTCGGTTGGGTTTTTCTATGTCAACCCCAGCAATTGGTCGCCTTTTGCCCCCAACGGAGTATCCGGGGTTTTGAAAGGTGTATCGGCAGTTTTCTTCGCTTATATTGGTTTCGATGCCATTTCTACTACCGCCGAAGAGTGTCGTAACCCACAAAAAGACCTCCCCCGCGCTATGATTGGTGCGTTAATCATTTGTACTATTTTGTATATCCTCATTACCTTGGTACTTACCGGAATGGTCAATTATAAAGAGTTGAAAGTAGGCGATCCGTTGGCCTTTGTTTTCAAGAAAAATGGCAACGATATGATGGAAGGCATTATTTCAGTCAGCGCAGTCATTGCCATTACCGGGGTGTTCTTGGTTTTCCAATTAGGCCAGCCCCGCATTTTGATGACTATGAGCCGCGACGGACTGCTGCCCAAGGCTTTTTCGAAAATCCACCCTCGTTTTCAAACCCCCTACATAGCCACCATCGCAACCGGGTTTCTGGTGGCTATTCCGGCTTTATTTATGAACCTCACCGAAGTAACCGACTTGACCAGCATCGGCACCCTGTTTGCGTTTATGTTGGTGTCGGCAGGGGTTTTGTTGATGGAAGAAAGCGCCAACCAACAAGTAGCAGGCAGGTTTCGCGTCCCTTATGTCAATAGCCAATGGATTGTACCGGCGCTGATGGTAGCAGTTGTAGTAGCAGTCTATGTTTTTAATGCCGAGGGAATTACACACTTTTTTAGCTTGGGCAGCGGGAAAGAGACCCTCTTGGAAGCCCTTTACCATCGTTTCCCTATGATGGTGTTTATGCTGGTTTGTGTCTGGATGTCGTATGCATGTTTCCGACATAAACTTTCTCTTATCCCCGTTTTAGGGGTATTGACCAATTTATATTTAATCACAGAATTAGGCACGCACAACTGGATTGGCTTTGCTGTATGGATGAGCCTTGGCTTGGTGATTTATTTTAGCTATGGCGTAAAACACAGCAAATTAGCTTCTCGCAAACAAGCAAAATCTTAATTTTTTTTCACCTAATTCGGTTTTTATCTCATAGATCTGTAAAAAATGAACGCTTTTTGCACATAAGTTTGTAAAAAACAAACAATCTATGGATTCTACAGTCATCTGGATATTGGTTGGAGTAGTCGTGTTTTTATTTCTGATGCGCACAAGCTTTGGCAAAGGTGTTTTGGAGCAAGCTTATGTCTTGGATGTGCTCGACGGAGATACACTTTTGGTGGCCAACCAGCAACATAAAGAAGGTGTAAAAGTGCAATTGATTGGCATCGATGTACCCGAAGAGGGAGAAAACTATTCCAATAGGTTAGAACAATTAGGACGGCACGCCACCCACTACTTGCGAGGCATTTTGCACCATCGCACCAAAATATGGTTAGAATACGACCGTGATAAGTGGGACTCTTACCATCGACTGCAAGCGTATGTCTATTTACCCTCTTCCAAACGAAGTATCAACGCCGAGCTTATCCGCAAAGGATATGCCTTTGCCCGCACCAAAATACCCAATACGCGATACAAAGACCAATTCAAGCAGTTGGAAGAAAAAGCTCGCCGCCGAAGAATCGGCATTTGGAAATATCACGGGATGGAATAAACAGGCTTTCCTATCAGCTGGCTTTACGCCAGCGGTTCAAGCCCCAACCGCTGCGCCAGCGACTGCAAATCTTGCACCACCGCCGGTAGCAAAGGAATGCCTTTTATTTTTCTTTCTGCCTCAAACTCCCTTTCCGGATCGCCGGGAATTAAAACCTGCTGACCTTCAACGGCCTTGGTTTGCCGAAAGGCATTGATCCAAACATCCATCTTCTGTTTAAAAACTTCGGCAGGTTGAAACGCATCGATGCGCCACGCGCCAAAAAAATGCCCTGTTCCTTGACCCACCGGGGGCTGCCTTTCGAAGGTAGCGCCTGCTGTGGCAAACGGAGGCACCCAAGGGCCAAAATTTGCCCCTGAAAGCACTCCCGAAAAAATATCAACGATGGCTCCTAAAGCATACCCTTTATGGCTGCTATGTTCGCGGTCGCTTCCCAAAGGCACTAAAGCGCCATCGCCTTTAGGTTCGTGCGGATTGGTAGAAGGCTGCCCTCCGGCATCTTGTACCCAACCCAAGGGAGATGGCTCGTTCTTACGTTGTAACATTTGCAACTTGCCATATGGCAAGTTGCAAATGTTAC
>DMHB01000027.1 GCA_003449595.1 Microscillaceae bacterium
GGTGCTATGGATTTGTGGCACACAAGCCGTGCTTTTGGCGCAAAACAGCAAAGACAAGCAAACCAAAAAATACTTTGTTTTCCTGAAGGATAAAGAAGGCACACCCTACTCGCTCGACAATCCGCTATCGTTTCTGAGCCAGCGCGCCCTCGATAGACGTGTGAACCGAGAACCAGCCATTGACATTAGCCTGCGCGATTTGCCCGTTAATCCCGACTATGTGGCACAAATCAAAGCGACCGGTGCCGAGGTGTGGTATGCGTCTAAGTGGTTCAATGCGGTGATGGTTTCGGCTGAACAGGCCACACTCGACCAAATCAGCGCACTGCCCATCGTTACACGGGTGCAAACCCTTACCGAAAAGTCCGGAACAGCTAAAAAAACGTATAACTATGTGCCCAATACTACCTACGATGCCATCAACACCACCATTAGCTCGCCCGACGACTATGGCCAGTCGCTCAACCAAGTAACCCAAATCGGGGTGGACGAAGCCCACAAACAAGGCTACCGAGGCAAAGGGATGTATATTGCGGTATTTGATTCGGGATTTGAAAAGGCCGATAAGTTGCTTTGTTTTCAGCATTTGTTTGCCAATAACCAAATCTTAGGCACTTATAATTTTCTTGAAAACAACGAATATGTATTTGGCAATGGCGGCGAGCACGGCACGATGGTGCTTTCGACGATGGCGGCTTTTCTGAAAGGCAAACTCATTGGTACTGCCCCCGATGCCTCTTATTTCTTGTTCAAAACCGAAGATACAGGCTCCGAAAATCCTGTGGAAGAAGTGCATTGGATTATGGCCGCCGAGCGCGCCGACAGTGCCGGGGTGGACGTAATCAACTCGTCGCTGGGCTATACCGATTATGACGATAAATCGATGAGCTATACCTACAACGACCTGAACGGCAACACGGCTTTGATTACCCGCGCCGCCGATATAGCCGCCGGGGTGGGGATGATTGTAGTGAGTAGCGCCGGCAACGAAGGCGGTGGCAAGTGGCAATATGTAAGCACGCCTGCCGATGCCGATTCGATTATTTCGGTAGGGGCTGTAGATAAAAATGGCAAGTATGTGTATTTCAGCTCTACGGGCAACACCGCCGACGGGCGCGTAAAACCCAACTTAGCAGCCAAAGGAATGGGATCAACTGTTTGTTCTCCGGGCGGCGATATTACCAGCTCAAGCGGCACCTCGTTTTCAAGCCCTATCCTTTGCGGTATGGTGGCCGACTTTTGGCAAGCCAATCCCAAGCTAAACAATATGCAGGTGATTGATTATTTGCAGCAATCGGGCAACCAAGCCGACAAACCCGACTCCTTGTTAGGCTTTGGCATTCCGCATTTCGGCAAAGCAATGGAGATTGTGAACCAAACCAACGGCAAAAAGAAAAAGCGAACCGGAAGTTTGCTGCAAGGCGGCGGTACAGTGCCCCACAAACGGAAGCTTGACAAATCGTTTTCTTAATTCTTACTTTCAAAATATGCCCGAAACACAATTTTTTGGGCATATTGGCATTATACAATCATATAGCTCAACAATTCATTTATCTATTTTTACACAAAAGTTTATGTTAGACCTGAAAGCTTCCATGCAGGAAATTGCGCGACAAATGAACGCCAAATTTCAAGAAGTAAATGCCGACGTTTATTTGCTCGATGTGCCGTTCAAGATGAAAGACGGTTCTTTTCGCTATCAATATGTTTATGGACGAGTAGCACGCGAAAGGGCTAAAGGCAAGGATTGTTTTTATTTTAGCAGCCGTTGTGGCACACTGACCGATGCCACCAACCGCTACGGACTACTGGTAGAAGCACAGTATGGCGTTTATACGATGATTACTTGTGTAAGCGACAAGACCGCTGATGGCTCTCCTTGCGAAACTGTTATCGTGCAGGCAAGCCCGGTAGCTTCTTTTGTGCAGAGTTTGGATGAACTCTATGCCATCATTTGGGAAGTGGCCGAAGTAGCAGATATTGTGGAAGAGAAGTTTTTTGGTGGAGACAAAAATTAATTTTGAGTGGTTGCCCGAAACAGACTAAGCAGAAAAGGAATAGTGGCTTTCCCTTACTCTGATAGGTTTTAAATGATGCCCCACTTTAGCGAACCACATCCAACGACCTCATCGCCGCCCCACGTCGTCCTATTATTGGCAGACCAAGGCGTAGGTGAGGCGTTTTTGTTGGATTTTTTTTACCGGCAAAATGCGCGTATTTGGCTGGTAGGCGAAAGCGAAAGCAATCTGCTGGCGCTTTGCAAACGCTATCCCGACTCAAGTAGGCTGGTGCCTTTTGCTTGGGATGCTGCGCAGGATACTGCCGCCCAAGAGCTGGCGTATATCATCGAGCACCAATGGAAAACCATCGATGTGCTGGTGCATTGTGGGGTACAAGCTCCGGTAGGTCTCGACAATTTGGAAGAGGCTAATTCGTTTACACGTTCTTTGTGGGAAACCTTGAAGCCCTTCATCAAGTTGATGGCAGCGAAGGGAGGACAACTTTTGCTTTTTCCGGTTTGGGCTATGTATGAGCCGCTGGGGGAACACCAAAATCAACTGAGCGCTCTGGCGGGTTTTGTGCGGATGTTGGCTACGGACTTGGCACAGTGGCAAATTGCCTGCAATGTGGTTCATCTGCCCGCCCGTCGTCCTGATTGGCAGCCTTTTTGGACACATCCACCTTCGCGCAAGCAAATGCAACAGCTATTGAAACAGTTGATTGAAGGCAGCACCGGAAAAATAACCGGTAGTGAGCAATATTTAGATGCAGAAACTTGGGCAAAAGCCTAAGAAAAGCTATCTTTGTATGTAAGTTTCAGCAAAATTTCATACGTATTAGAGAGGTGTCCGAGTGGTTGAAGGAGCACGCCTGGAAAGTGTGTATGCGGGCAACCGTATCGAGGGTTCGAATCCCTTCCTCTCTGCGAAAAAGCTAAAACCTTGCTACTTGGTGGCAGGGTTTTTTTGTGATTGGAGTGTGAGCGGTGGGATACGAAAGGAAGATAGCGAGAGACATATTGGGTTGTGTGAGGGTAGAAAGAAAAAAGCATTTTGGGTGCACATTTGTTGGCAAGATTTGCTATCTTCGTGTATGCGAGCGATAGCATTGAAAATAAAATTATTCAAAGAATCAATTGACTTTTGTGAATATGTGTTGATAGAAGTAGTTGATTATCAATGCTTCGAAAGAATGCGCAAGGAAACCACGATTCATTAAAACAAGGATTGCGACATCTCAACCATGTTGACAACTTCTGATGGTAGAGTTACAAGGAAACCACGATTCATTAAAACAAGGATTGCGACCACTTA
>DMHB01000351.1 GCA_003449595.1 Microscillaceae bacterium
GTATGGGTATTCAGATACCATTTCTGCTATGATGGTATTGACATCTTTACCAAATGGAACAACTTTGTCGTCCATCAATTCAGTAAACTGCCCTACAATCAAACCCGCCAAACCTGTCAACATACCGGCTCTTTTCAAGTGTATCATAAGGCGATCAATATGGTATAGATATTCGTCCACATCTTCCAAAAATAAAATCTTTCCTTGGGTATCAATCTGCGAAGGAGTTCCGATCGAATTGACAAACAAAGAGAGATTGCCTCCGATCAGCGCGCCTTTGGCAGTCCCCAGCCGGTTGTAAGGATGGGCAGGCAGTTCAAAATTCAATTGTTGCCCAAACAAAGCCCCCCGTAAACTATCGATCGTGGCTTGGGTCTGTCTTGGAAATAGTAAGGGCATACTGCCATGGATACTTTCTAAGCCCAGCAAATGAAGGTGATTGTGCAAAATGGTTACATCGCTAAACCCAACCACCCATTTGGGGTGTTGCATAAATTTGTCAAAATTTAACTGGTCGATGATGCGCAAGGTGCCATACCCCCCGCGTGCACAAAGAATAGCCTTAATGGAAGGGTCGTCTAACATCTTTTGTAAATCGGCAGTCCGCTGCGCATCGGTGCCTGCAAATTGGTTGTATTCGGCAAATATGTATTCGCCAAGCTCAATTTGTAAGCCCCATTGTTTAAGTATATCAATGCCATAGCCCATTTCCGATCGGCTTACCACACGCGTAGCAGGGGCAACAATACCAATTTTGTCGCCATTTTTAAGATAGGGGGGGGTAATCATAATACAAAAATAGACAAAAAAATAAGCCTGTTTAGCTACCGAAGTTTCCAAACAGGCTTGAAATAAGTGTTTACCAATAAGAATTACGGATTCTTAGGTGTAATATTCATTTTTTTCAAGACTTCGCGTGAAATATCGCTCTCGGGAGAAGAAGCAAATAACAACGCATCTTTACTAAGGATGAAGGCAAAAGTTTGTTCAGCGGCAATTTGGTTGATGGCGTTTTGAATGTCATCATACACAGGCTTCAACTCTTCTTGCTCTTTGCGTTGAATATCTTGCTGTGCTTGCTGTTGAAACTGTTGTAAGTCGGCTTGCATTTTTTGCAACTTGTCTTCTTTATCCTTACGGGCTGTTTCGGTCATAGTGGCTGCGCTTGCCTCATATTCATCCATCATTTGCTTAAACTCAGCACCTTTGCGTTGGAACTCTTCTTCAAGTTTTTTTCCAAAAAGTTGTAGATTTTCTTGCGCTATTACATACTTGGAATATTTAGCATCTGCAATATTGGCCATCAAATAGGCCGCATCTACATAGCCGATCTTTTGGGCAAAAGCGGTTTGGGTGGTGGTAAAAACAGTAGCAAAAAATGCTATTTGAAAATAGATATGGATTGTCCTTTTCATAATCAAAATTAAATTATACAAAAAATTTATATCAAAATGTTATTCATCGTCTTTATCTTTCTCATCTCCCTCGTCCAGATTTAGCTCTTTAAGCACATAATCTGTGTAATCGTGGCGGGGTTCTGTATAAATCATAATCAGGTCGCTCGATTTATCGAACATAATCTGCACTTTTTTCTCCCGAGCAACCTTAGCGACTGCTCTAAAAAGCTCATCCTGAGCTGGTTGGATCAACTCTTGCTTTTTATCAAAATAAACCCCTTCATACCCAAATATGGATTTTTGATATTCACGGGCCTTTTGTTCTTCAATAGCAATCTCGGCCTGTTTTTCCTTGCGCATTTCTTCAGGAAGTAGTATCTCTTCTTCAGAATACTTTCTTTTTAGCTCTTCTACTGCCTTGAATTTATCGGCGATGAGTCTTTCCCAATTGGCCGCAGCTTTTTCGATTTCCTGCATTGCTTTCTGGTATTCCGGCATTCGTTGCAGAATAAAATCGGAATCAACATAGCCGAATTTTTGCGCCTGTGAAGGATTAATGCAAAACCAATGCAAAAGTACGAAAAAACTAAAAAAAATCGCAGTGTTCCTTTTCATTAACTTCGACAACTTATTGTTTTACTAGCAGGTTAACCCTTCTTTTGATTGTTTATCGAATTTGCTGCCCAATGATGAAGTGGAATTGCCCTTCATTACCCCCAACCCCAGGAATCGGATCAAATCCATACCCCCAGTCGATACCAATCAACCCGAAAGCTGGCATAAAAATCCTTGCTCCTACGCCTGCCGATCTGTATAAATTGAAGGGATTATAATCCGCATAGCTACCCCAGTTATTCCCTGCCTCTAAGAAGGTATGAATGAAAATAGTGGCTGTTGGATTCAGCGAAACCGGATAACGGAGTTCCATTACAAATTTATTATACACTACCCCTCCTGAGGCATTGTCGATAGGTCTAATGGAATTATTTCGATAACCTCGCAAGCCAATGATGTCAGTACCCAGCAAGAAGTTGAAACCGGCCAACCCATCGCCCCCTAATAAGAATCGTTCGAAAGGACCAATGCCCAATGCAGGGTTATAAGACCCAATAAAGCCCATATGTGCCCGGGTATTCAATACAAATTTGCCGAAAAGCTGGGTAAACCAAGAGGTGTCAAACATCCATTTGTGGTATTCCACCAATCTAAATCGCTCAGAAACAGGTATTTTAGAAACATCCTTACCCGAGAAAAGCGAATACGGCGGTGTAAGGGTAAGGCTCAAAGAAATATTAGATCCCGAGCGTGGGAAAGTTGGATTATCGATGCTATTACGAGCAATGGTGGTGTTAAAGTTGAAGTTTTGCGCCGTACCTGTCGAGAAACCTAAAGTATTGCCAAAATTGAACAAATCATAATACAGATAAGAAACGGAATTTGTCAACGTAAAAAAGTCATCCGGCCACTTCAACCTACGGCCTAAGCTTACTGTAACCCCATATACCTTGAGCGAGCCAATTACTTCATTTCTAAAAATGCTTCGGTTAATCGAGTGGCTCAAACTTACTGTAAATGATTGTGGCCTTCTACCACCTAACCAAGGTTCTGTAAACGACAAAGAGTACGTTTGAAAAGCCCTTCCATTGGCTTGTGCTCTCAGCGAGAGACGTTGCCCGTCGCCTGAAGGCAGGGGTCGCCACGCTTTGAAATTGGCTATATTTTTTACTGAAAAGTTGTTGAAAACTAACCCCAACGTACCAATAAAACCAAAAGCACCACCCCAACCACCGGAAAGTTCAATTTGATCGCTGGGCTTTTCGGTAAGGTTATATTCTATGTCCACCGTACCATCAGCTTGGTTGGGAATAGGGTTGATGTCCACCTTCTCGGGGTCGAAATAGCCTAAGTTAGTAATTTCGCGCTGTGAACGGATAATGTCAGAACGGCTAAATTTGGCGCCGGGCTTTGTACGAATTTCCCGTAGAATTACGTGGTCGCTTGTCTTGGTATTTCCATTCAAGATGATGCGGTTGATGGTGGCTTGCGGGCCTTCGTTGATTACAATTTGGATATCTACGGTGTCTTGCCGAATAGCTACTTCGACAGGCTCGATATTGAAGAATAGATAACCATCGTCCATATACAAAGAAGAAATATCTAATTCGGTTTGGCTAAAGTTCAGCTTCTTTTGCAGGTAATCTTTGTCATACACATCGCCTTTTTTGATGCCTAAAATCTCGCTCAAAACAGCATCTTTATAGATGTAGTTGCCCATCCAAGTAATGTCGCCAAAATAATATTTTTGGCCTTCATAAATTTTGATATCCAAATTCAGCGTATTCTTGGCGTGTCTATACACTGTATCGCTGATAACGCGGGCATCTCTATACCCTTTGGAATTGTAATAAGTGATGAGCTTTTCTTTGTCTTCTTCAAACTTACTCTTGATAAATTTGGAAGACACGAAGATGTTGTAGAAATGCTTTTCTTTAGTACCTTTCAAGCGTTTTTTTACCTTCTTATCGTTCAGCACTTCATTGCCTTCAATGTTGATAGCGTGAATCTTTACACGGTGGTTTTTCTCTACATTCACCTTAAACATCACACTATTCGACACAATGGTGTCAGTAACTTGCTCTATTTCAACCGCTACATTGGTAAAGCCTTTGTCGATGTAGTATTTTTTGACGGCCAATTGGGTGTTTTTCAATAACACATCGGTAACAATTTTCCCTTTGATAGTACCAATTTTATCGGTAAGTGTTTGTACTTCATTTTTTTTCACCCCATTGAAGTTGATGCGGGTAAGGCGTGGCCGCTCCTTGAGGTCGATGTTGAGATAAACCACTGAGCCTTCCATTTTGGTGATAGAGATTTCGACATCGCCCAAAATACCTTGATCCCATAATTTACGGATAGCACGGCTGATGTCATCGCTGGGGATGTTCACCTTATCGCCTACGCGCAAACCAGAAAGGTTGATCAGGGCGTTGGCATCCAAAAAACGGGCACCGGTTACTGTAATTCCCCCGATTTCGTATTCTTTGGGTTGCATATAGTTGAGCTTCCCCTCTTCTTTGATGTCGTTGGTGATGATTTTGTCGGGTTGCGCCCAAGCAGCCAAAGCAGTCAGCCAGCTAAGAAACAGGAATAGTTGTAGTTTTTTCATACATTGTTGAGTTGTTCGCTTGTTTTGCCAAAGCGTCTTTCACGTTTTTGGTAAGCAATGATGGCTTCGTATAAGTGCTCGCGCCTAAAATCAGGCCAAAGCACCGGAGAAACATATATTTCAGAATAAGCAATTTGCCAGAGCAAAAAATTGCTCACACGCATCTCACCGCTGGTTCTTATCAGAAGCTCGGGGTCGGGAATATTATGTGTGCTCAGGTAACGGTTGAATATCTCTGCTTCTCCCGCTTCTTGTGCCGATAAAGCTCCACGAGCCACCTCTAAGGCAATATTTTTAACTGCATTCAGAATGTCCCACCGGCCACTGTAACTCAAGGCGATGACAAGAGTCATTCTTGTATTTTGTGCCGTGATTTGCATAGCCTCTTCCAATTCTTGCTGGCATATAGCCGGCAAAGTGTTCATTTCGCCAATCACTTGCAGTTTGATATTGTTTTTAGTCAAGCTTTTAATCTCCTTTCGGATGGTGCTGACCAACAATTGCATCAACGCATCGATTTCTTCAGTAGGTCGCCCCCAATTCTCTGTCGAGAAAGCATACAAAGTAAGAAACTTGACTCCCAACTCCGCAGAGCTTTCTATGGCTTCCCTTACTGCTTTGATAGCATTTTTATGCCCAAAAATACGCATAGCCCCTTTCCGTTTTGCCCACCTGCCGTTTCCGTCCATAATAATCGCAATGTGCTCGGGCAAGCTGTTCAAATCAATGGCTTCCTTCATGTAATCAGGGTAATTTTCTTAATTATTGGCGGCTTATTTGTTCGCAAGGTGTACATTTGAAGGTTTGCTTCAAAATGCGTAACAAGAGAGTAGTATTTAGTAGTAGGCTCAAAACAAGGATATACGATCCTTTGTCAATCAATTCGGTTGCAAAAATAATGGCAAACTTATTCATACGCAAAATTCTAACAAAATCTTGTAGAAGAATTTCATCCCACTGCCTCGTAGAATTCTCTTTACTAAGCCGTAAGA
>DMHB01000214.1 GCA_003449595.1 Microscillaceae bacterium
GAAGCAGGGCAAGTTTTGGTAAAAATTCCTCGTACTCTTAGCAAAACACGCGATATTACCGGTGGTTTGCCACGTGTAACCGAACTTTTTGAAGCGCGTAACCCTTCTAACCCTGCTGTAGTGAGTGAAATTGACGGCTCGGTAAGTTTCGGAGCAACCAAGCGTGGTAACAAAGAAATCATCATTACTTCGAAAGATGGTGTTGTCAAGCGTTATTTGGTGCCACTTTCTAAGCATATTTTGGTACAAGAAAATGACTTTGTGAAAGCTGGTCAACCTTTGTCCGATGGCGCCATTACACCAGCAGATATTTTAGCCATCAAAGGGCCAACCGCCGTACAAGAGTATCTTGTAAATGAAATTCAAGAGGTTTATCGCTTGCAAGGGGTTAAAATTAATGATAAGCACATCGAAGCCATTGTGCGCCAAATGATGCAAAAAGTAGAAATCATTGACCCGGGTGATACAATTTTCTTGACCGGACAAGTGGTAGATAAGTTTAGCTTCAGAGAAGAAAACGACTCAGTTCTTGACAAAAAAGTGGTGGTTGATGCCGGCGATTCGCAACGCTTTAAACCTGGTCAAATTGTAACCACGCGAGAATTACGCGATGAGAATTCGAGCTTGAAGCGCAAGGATATGAAAATTGTAAAAGTGCGTGATGCGGAAACTGCTGTTTCTCGTCCTTGTTTGCAAGGTATTACACAGTCGTCTTTGGGTACTGAAAGCTTCATTTCTGCTGCCTCATTCCAAGAAACAACCAAGGTACTCAGTGAAGCCGCTATCAATGGCAAACGGGATTCGTTGCTTGGTCTGAAGGAAAATGTAATCGTTGGACACTTGATTCCTGCCGGAACCGGAATTCGAGAATACGAAAACTACATTGTGTACAAGAAAGAAGATTACGAACAAGCGCAGCAAGACAGTGTAAAAGCAGGTAAGAACAAGAAAAAAGAGTTCCAAAGCTAATTTTTCAAACCATTACCTCACCTTTGTTCAATTTCCACTCATGCTTTTCCAACAAGTATGAGTGGATTATTTAAATAAGCAGAATATGGAACAAGATAACTTCAAAGAACAAGAACTCAACGTAGAAATTTCTGAGGAAGTAGCCGAAGGAGTATATTCTAATTTGGTAATGATAGCACATTCTAATAGCGAATTTGTGCTCGATTTTACCCGCATTATGCCAGGGCTGCCCAAAGCAAAGGTGAAAGCACGCGTCATCATTACGCCTGAACATGCCAAACGTCTTTTGGCTGCTTTGCAAGATAATATTGAAAAATATGAAGCCGCTTTTGGCAATATTGTAAGCCCCGCCCCTGAAGAAAGTTACAAACTTCCGATGACTTTTGGCGGCAAAATGGGCGAAGCCTAAAATAATATCACTTGATTTAACTTTAAAACTTCCTTCCGGGAAGTTTTTTTATGCCTTCTCCCGCTCAACCCAGTAGGTTAGCTGTTTCGTTGAAAATTCTCTAATTTTGCATTTTGTAAAGCCTTTTCATCGCATTCTTGTACTCAAATCTATGACAACCTCACAAGCCATAAGAGATAAATTCTTAGCTTTTTTTCGTGAAAAGCAACACCAAATTGTACCCTCTGCCCCACTTATATTGAAAAACGACCCTACACTGATGTTTACAAACTCAGGAATGGTTCAATTCAAAGATTATTTCTTAGGCAATGCCACACCAGAAAATCCCAGAATAGCAGACTCACAAAAATGCTTGCGGGTAACCGGTAAGCACAACGATTTAGAAGACGTTGGGCACGATACCTACCACCATACGATGTTTGAAATGTTGGGCAATTGGTCTTTTGGAGATTATTTCAAACAAGAGGCCATTGACTGGGCTTGGGAGTTGCTCACTGAGGTTTATCAACTGCCGAAAGACAGGCTTTATGTTACAGTATTTGGTGGAGATGAAAAAGACAAATTAGCGCCTGATGAGGATGCCAAAAATCTTTGGAAAAAACACGTTTCCGAAGATCGAATTTTATATGGCGACAAAAAAGATAACTTTTGGGAAATGGGCGAGCAAGGGCCGTGTGGGCCGTGTTCGGAAATCCATATCGATCTGCGCGACGACCAGCTCCGAAGCCAAATTCCTGGCCGTGATAGGGTAAACCAAGACGACCCTCAAGTCATTGAAATTTGGAACCTGGTTTTTATGCAGTTCAACCGCAAGGCTGATGGTTCGTTAGAGCCATTGCCCAACAAACATGTGGACACCGGAATGGGCTTCGAGCGATTGGTTAGGGCTATTGAAATGAAATCGTCGAACTACGATACCGATGTTTTCCGACCATTGATCCAATTCTTGGAAAAAGAATCAGGCAAGGATTATTATCAGGATGAAGCACAAGGAGGAAAAGCTTGTATTGCGATGCGTGTGATTGCAGACCATATAAGGGCAGTAGCTTTTGCAATTGCCGACGGACAGTTGCCTTCCAACAACAAAGCCGGATACGTAATTAGACGAATTTTAAGACGTGCGGTACGTTATGGCTATTCTTTTTTAGGATTTCAAGCTCCTTTCTTTTACAAATTAGTAGCCATCATCGCCGAACAGTTTCAGCATATCTTCCCTGAACTAAAAGCACAACAAGCTTTTGTCGAGAATGTAATCCGCGAGGAGGAAACGTCTTTTTTGAGGACTTTAGACAATGGTCTGAGGATGTTTGAAGAAATTAAAGCAAACCTTACGGGCAATATTATTCCCGGAAAAACTGTTTTTGAACTCTACGACACCTTTGGATTCCCTGTCGATTTAACAGCCCTTATTGCTCGTGAAAGTGGTCTCAGCATCGATATGGAAGCTTTTGAAGCCGAAATGCAGAAACAAAAAGAGCGCTCAAGAGCTGCGGCTGAATCTGAAAAAAGTGATTGGGTATGGGTAAATGAAGAAGAAGAAAGCCGCTTTGTGGGGTACGACGTAATGGAATGTGAAGCTAAAATATTGCGCTATCGCAAGGTGGCTGATAAGAAGAATACCTTCTACCAAATAGTAATCGACCAAACCCCCTTCTTTGCAGAAAGCGGAGGTCAAATAGGCGATACAGGTCTCTTATTGGGTGAAACAGATAAAATTCAGATCGTTGATACCAAAAAAGAAAATGATCTTAGTATTTTGGTAGCTGTACAACTTCCCCAAGATCTTCATCAGGTATTCAAGGCAAGTGTTGATAAAGAAAAAAGAGGATTTACTGAAAACAATCACTCTGCCACTCACCTGCTTCATGCGGCTTTGCGCAAAGTGCTGGGTACGCACGTCCAACAAAAAGGCTCTTTAGTAAACGACCAATTGTTACGTTTTGACTTTTCGCATTTTGCTAAAATGACCGATGAAGAAATCGAGCAGGTAGAAAGCTTGGTCAATGAAAAAATTCGTGCAAACATAGCTTTAGAAGAACTAAGAAGCATTCCAATTGAAGAAGCCAAAGCCATGGGGGCTATGGCTTTATTTGGTGAAAAGTACGGCAATTATGTACGCACCATTATTTTTGACAAACAGTATTCGGTTGAGCTTTGCGGGGGCACCCACGTAAAACAAACGGGTAAAATTGGCTTTTTCAAAATCGTGGCCGAAAGTTCGATTGCTGCCGGTGTACGCCGTATTGAAGCGGTAACAGCATTGGAAGCCGAAACGTATAGTCGCACACAAACCACTGAACTACAACAAATTAAGGAGTTGCTCAAAAATCCGAAGGAACTTAGCAAAGCAGTAGAACAACTGTTGAAAGAAAAAACCGATTTGACTAAGAAAATAGAGCTACTCGAAAAGCAGCAAATGCAGGTCTTGAAAGAAGAATTGATCCACAAGTTAGAACCCAAAGGAAAGGTGAATCTATTGGCGCAAAAAATTACGGCTCCTTCGGCTGACGCACTGAAACAGTTGGCTTTTGACTTGAAAAATAAGGTGGATAACTTGGTTGCCATCTTGGCTGCCGACATCAATGGAAGCCCTCAAATTGCTGTAATGATCTCTGACAATATTGTAGCCGAACGCAACTTGAATGCAGGCAGTATTGTGAAAGAATTGGCCAAAGATATCCAAGGCGGCGGCGGTGGGCAGGCTTTTTTTGCTACAGCAGGTGGTAAAAATTTGGCCGGTTTAGACAATGTAATCAATAAGGCACGCCAATTAATGGATTGAAGCCATGAACAAGTACGAACAAAGAGGGGTTTCTTCCAGCAAAACAGACGTTCACCGTGCCATTGCACAATTAGACAAAGGTCTTTTCCCTAAAGCATTTTGTAAAATTGTGCCCGACTTGTTAGGTGGCGATCCACAATATTGCAATATTATGCACGCTGACGGAGCCGGCACCAAATCCTCTTTAGCCTATCTTTATTGGCGCGAAACAGGCGATTTGAGTGTATGGAAAGGAATTGCTCAAGACGCTATCATTATGAATGTGGACGATTTGCTATGTGTAGGCGCTACGACACCTATGCTGCTTTCGTCAACCATTGGCCGAAACAAACACTTAGTGCCGGGCGAAGTCATTGCAGCCATTATTGAAGGAACAGAACAGGTATTGACAGAACTAAGAGGCTTTGGATTAGAAATTTACAGCACTGGGGGCGAAACTGCAGATGTAGGTGATTTGGTGCGAACCATTATTGTTGACAGTGCCGTAACCACTCGGATGCGCCGTGATGAGGTAATTAGCAACCATACTATCCAGTCAGGTGATGTCATCGTAGGGCTTGCTTCTTCTGGGCAAGCTCACTACGAAACCGCCTACAACAGTGGCATTGGTAGCAATGGGTTGACTTCGGCTCGCCACGATGTTTTTGCTCATTATTTAGCTGAAAAATACCCCGAAAGTTTTGACCCAGCTACACCCAATAAATTGGTTTATTCAGGCAAGTACCAGCTGCAAGATAAAGTAAAAGCTTCCGGCATCACGGAAGAAATGGATTTGGCACGATGGATACTATCGCCCACACGTACTTATACCCCCATTTTGATTTCCTTGTTAAAAGAACTCCGTGCTGAGATTCATGGCATAGTACATTGCTCTGGTGGTGGGCAAACCAAAGTACTGCACTTCATTGATAACTTGCATATTATCAAAGACAACTTATTTTTACCGCCACCGGTCTTTTCTTTGATTCAAGCTCAAAGCCAAACAGATTGGCGCGAAATGTATCAAGTGTTCAATATGGGGCATCGTATGGAGCTTTATTTGGCCGAAGCTCACGCTTCACGAGTTATTGAATTGGCCTCATCCTTTGGCGTAGAGGCACAAATTGTTGGACATGTAGCAACTGCTCATCAGGCACAGGTTACCTTAGAAAGCCCCGTTGGTACTTTTCAATATCAAAAAAGCTAAACTGTATGCGAAAATTAGCCAATGCTGAGTTGAACCGTCTCACTCCTGAAGCATACAAACAATCTCCCAAAAATAATTTTGTGCTTGTCTTAGACAATGTCAGAAGTCTGAACAACGTAGGCTCTGCATTCAGAACAGGTGACGCTTTTCTGGTAGAGAAAATATATTTGTGCGGCATTACCGGTACTCCGCCACACCGAGAAATACATAAAACAGCCTTGGGTGCCACCGACTCAGTTGAATGGGAATATGTAGTCAAAACAATTGATTTAGTGCACCAATTAAAATCTGCCGGCTATTGTATTGTAGTGCTTGAACAAACTGCCGATAGTGTGATGCTGCAACACTTTGCAATAAATCCACAACAACGATATGCCTTTGTATTTGGTAATGAAATAGAGGGCGTATCAGAGGAAGTGGTGGCTTTAGCCGATTATACTGTCGAAATTCCACAATTTGGCACCAAGCATTCTATCAATATTTCTGTAAGCATTGGTATAGTAGTATGGGATTACTTTTGTAAAACACTGCCTCCCCCTGCTTATTAATCTTCCAACAACTGAATTAAATGCCTTTGCAGAGTTTGTAAATTTTGGTAGTCCTTGTTTTCTTCTATATTTTTTGCAAGATCAAACAAGGCTATGCTATACGCCCTGCCGAATTGTTGCAGATTGAAATCTGCCATTATGGCCGAATACGGTACTTCAAAATTGCTAAGCTTAGGTGTTGATATGTCTTTTTGAAGTGATAATTCAGCCATGAACTTTGGCAAAGTTTCTAACTGTGTTTTGGTAAGCGTCGCTGATTTTTCTTCAGGGGTTTTATTAGAAAATCTGCCACTATACTTTTTTGTATAGACCAATTGGCTGCCCTCAACATTCCAAGTTTCCACAATGGTATAAGAATCTTTCGATTTTTCGATACGTGTCATCGTTAACCGAAAGCTAAAATCATCTTGCAAATGGGGTGCAAGTATTCCCAGCCACATAAAGAGGTATAACACATCGACCATAAGAATCTACAAAAAAGTCAAAATCAATAAAAAAATAAGCAAGATGCCCATAGCAACAGGCATCTCGCCAAAATCGTGCATTATCTATTCCAATGAGGCATAGGGGCACCAGCCACGGGAGCTTGGAAAGAGGCCAACCGGTTCATACCCAACGAGCCAAGATACACTGTTTTGAGATCAGGGCCGCCAAAATTGACACTTGTAACCAACAGTAAGGTTTTTCCGATACAGCCCATCATGTGCATGGGGGTCATCGTGCCGTTTTCCAAAGCTTCTTTGGATGCCTGCAAGCCTGCTTCGTTAGGGTCTTCTAAAACCGTATGTGCCTCACGGGTTTGTGCATCAATCACCATAAGGCCATTGCGCAACACTGTGGTAACCCATACATTGCCTTCGGCATCCAAACAGAACCCATCCACTTGGTGGGTATCGCCTAAGCTTTCAGGCCCAAAAGTTTCTTTGCTTCCCAAATTCCCATCGCTTTGAATGGGGAATCTTGAGATTTTGGAAGCCATGGTTTCAGCCACATAAAGGTATTTTTCGGCAGGATCTAACCGTACTTCATTGGTGAAAGTAATGCCCTCAGCCACTATGCGTGGCGCTTTGCCGGGTTCGAGCAACAACACAAAACCGTCGGGTTGTGGATTGGCAGCGGCATCAAACCAAGGCTGCCGACGTGAAGAAATGGCAATCCAAAGCCGATCTTGGCTATCGCAATAAACATAATTCGTTGGGGGCAGTGGTTTGCCTTCAAAAGCATCTAAAATCACTGAGGTTTCCCCTTGGCGGGAAATTTTTAAAACTTTGTTATGCATCCAATCAGCTACAATGAAATTGCCTTGGCTATCCATTGTAAAACCATTGGTTTCGCCACTTTGCCCTATTTTTTCGACACTTCCATCAGGGCATAGGTGGGTAAGGGCGTGGCGGTTATCGGAAATCCAGAGATCTCCACTTTTCTCGGCCAGTACGCATTCGGGACGGCTTAAATCTTGCCCTACAAAGCTAAGATCGGCTACTGTTAACTTAAAATCTTTAATCCAAGACATTTTACAATGTGTTTAGTGTGTAATTTTTACAGTGAAAATACACGATTTAAAGGTCAATCTATAAAAAAAATGGATATTTGCAACAAATTTTTGTGCATCGTCAACACTTAAAAACTATTTTACTCCATGAAAAACAAAATTTTATGCGCACTCCTCGCCGGATTACTACTTCCGATGTTAGGATGGGCACAAGCTAAACTGGTAGAAAAAGTTGCTCAAAAAGGCAATGAAGTGGTTATTCCTTACGAGAAATATATACTACCCAACGGATTAACCTTGGTCATTCACGAAGATCACTCTGATCCTGTTGTCCACGTGGACGTAACATACCACGTCGGTTCTGCTCGCGAAGAAATTGGCAAATCAGGTTTTGCCCACTTTTTTGAACACATGATGTTTCAAGGCTCAGACAATGTGGCCGACGAAGAGCATTTCAAAATTGTAACCGAAGCCGGGGGTACGCTCAACGGTACAACCAACTTTGACCGCACCAACTATTTTGAAACCTTGCCCAGCAATCAATTAGAAACAGCTCTTTGGCTTGAAGCCGATAGAATGGGCTTTTTATTAGATGCAGTAACCCAACAAAAATTTGAGGTTCAACGCGCTACCGTAAAAAACGAACGTGGTCAAAACTACGATAACCGTCCTTATGGACTTGTAACCGAAGCATTGAATAAGAATATGTTTCCTTATGGCCACCCTTATTCTTGGCTTACCATCGGTTATATCGAAGATTTGAACAGGGTTGATGTAAATGATTTGAAAAACTTCTTCTTGCGTTGGTATGGCCCTAACAATGCTGTAGTAACCGTTGGGGGCGATGTAAATCCAAAAGAGGTGGTTGCTTTGGTCGAGAAATATTTCGGAAGCATCCCCAAAGGCCCTGAAGTAACCCCTACCATTCTGCCTGCCCCTGTTTTGGAGGCCGATCGATATGCTTCTTTGGAAGATAACTACATCAAGCTTCCTATGTTGGTATATGCTTTGCCTGGTGTGCCTCGCTATCACAAAGACGAAGCTGCTTTGGATTGCTTGGTAGAAATCATTGGCCAAGGTAAAAACTCTATTTTCTATAAAAACTTAGAAAAAACCCAAAAAGCTATCCAAAACGTAGCATTCCACAATTCAAACGAGTTGGCGGGTGTTATCGGCGCCTATGTAATCCCTTTCCCCGGGGTCAGCCTGTCAGATACAGAGCAACTTATCCGTGCTGCGTTGGCCGAATTTGAAGCCAGAGGTGTTACAGATGATGATATCCAACGTTTCAAGGCACAAAATGAGGCACAAACCATTACAGGGTTGCAAAGTGTCAGCCGCAAAGTATCGCAGTTGGCAGCTTACCAAACTTTTTTAGGCAACCCCAATGCTATCGGTAAAGAATTAGAAGAGTACAGCAAAATTACAAAAGAGGATGTAATACGTGTGTATGAACAGTATATCAAAGGTAAGCCTGCTGTAATCTTGAGTGTTTATCCGAAAGGACAAGCCAACCTGAAAGCTGCCGAAGATAACTACACTGTTTCTGAAGCAGGCTATCAAGCACCAGATTATGGCTACGCGGGACTAACCTACAACAAAGCCAAAGACAAATTTGATCGCAGCAAAAGACCCATTCCCGGCAAATCTCCTGTGGTAGATGTGCCGAATTATTGGACAAGTCAATTAAACAATGGGCTAAAAATGATTGGCATGGAAAGCCCTGAAACCCCTACGGTTACCCTGTTCTTTACCTTGAAAGGAGGTCATTTGCTCTCAGAAAGTAATCCTGAAAAAGCCGGATTGGCTGCAATGACTGCTGCAATGCTCAACGAGACTACTCAAAACTATAGCGCAGAAGCCATCAATAGTGAGTTGTTGAAATTAGGCAGTAGCATCACTTTTTCATCCAATGTTGAAGATTTGACCATTAGCGTTAGCAGCTTGACCAAAAATTTGGATGCTACGCTCCAGTTGTTAGAAGAGAAAATGTTCCGCCCCAATTTCATCCAAGAAGATTTCGACCGCTTGAAAAAGCGTCAGCTGGAAAATATCAAGCAACAAGCTACCCAGCCTGCTTTCACAGCTGACAAGATATTTGGAAAACTTCTTTATGGCAATAGCATTCGTGCGGTGCCTGTAAGCGGTACTGAAGCCACTATCAAGAACATCAACTTAGAAGATATTCAGGCTTTTTACAATCAATTTTTCTCACCAAAGGCAGCTAATCTGGTAATAGTAGGCAACTTGCCTGAAGGTGAAATTTCGCCCAAACTCAGCTTCCTGAACCAATGGTCAGCCAAGGACTACACCATGCCTGCTCCCATTAGCGCTCAAGCCATCGAAAAAACCAAGATTTACTTGGTAAACCAAGAAAAAGCAGCACAGTCTGAAATCCGCATTGGGTATGTAGCCATGCCGTTCGATGCTACCGGCGAATACTATCGCAGCAATATTATGAACTTTATCTTAGGGGGTGCCTTCAACAGCCGTATTAACCTTAACCTGCGCGAAGACAAAGGTTTTACTTATGGCGCACGTTCAGGGTTCAACGGCACCGATTTAGGCGGAATTTTTGGTGCAAGCGCAGGTGTAAAAGCCTCAGCTACCGACAGTTCAGTGGTAGAGTTTATGAAAGAAATAAGTAATTATGCTCAAAATGGCATTACTGATGCAGAACTGACTTTTACAAAAAGTTCGATCACCCAACGAGACGCGTTGAACTATGAAACACCTTTCCAGAAGGCAAATTTCTTAGGTCGTATCTTGCGTTATAATTTGAGTAAAGACTTTGTAAAACAACAAATCGATATTTTGGGTAAAATCACCAAAGGTGAAATTGATGCCTTGGCACAAAAGAATCTGCCTTACAACAATATGGTGATTTTAGTGGTAGGTGATAAAGCCTTGGTAAAACCCGGTTTAGAACAATTGGGCTACGAAATCATTGAGCTTGATAAAGAAGGAATGCCTGTGGGCAATTAAGCCAATCTGATTTGTAAACCTTATAAAAAAGGGAGTAATCTGTGATGATTGCTCCCTTTTCTTTTGATGCTAAGTACTGCACTATTGTATAATTTCCACTCTGTCCACATTGATAAAACAACTTTGTACCTTGTCATTTTCAAGTGAATTGACCAGCGAACGCTGCCCGTGTACCCTCACTTTGGTTTTATTTGTTACTTTATTGCCATTCAGATCATAAGCTTCCAAATCATCAGGTTTGTATTGTTTAGGCGGTGTTTTGAGCTTATTTTTTCCCGACCCCAATTTAAAATATACTGTAACAGCCTCCTTTCGATTTCCACCGGGTTCTTGAGTAAGATCTAACCCAAAAGTAGTGCTGGCCAACCCAAACATAGTAGGCAAATTAAGGTAGCCTTCCAAAGCAACCCGAGTTTGGTGCTTTTGCTTCCACTTTTCGATATCGCCTACACTAGTACCCTTAGCGGGGAAATCACTGAATTGACAAAATGTGTCAAATGTATATACCTTGGCAGGTTCAGGAGTCGATTCGCAGGCAGAAAGCCCACACCATACAAGGCAAATAAGTAAAATGTAGTTTGTTTTTCGCATAAAATGTACTTAGATAACAACTAAAAGAATAAATTATTTATGATATAATTATACCAAATTAAAATCTGAAAATTACAAAAATCAAAAAACTAAATCTTGCAAATTTGTATCTTAGCTAAACTTTTCACCCATTTAACCTTACAATTATGCTTCACACTACAGATGCTTACTATCCACTTGGTCAAGGTTTTAGCTGGAAATATCAGACTAAAGATGGCACTACTTACACCAACGCAGTTACGGGTCTCTCCCCCTCGAACCCTCAGGAGTTTACAATGGTAAACAGCCTGATGAACAAAGAACAAATAATGCGCAAAGAAGGAGAGTCTTACTTGACTGATGCTTTTGAGGACAATAATTTACAAGTTTTGTTGAAAGATAACCTACAAAAAGGTGATACTTGGGAAATCAAGTTCAAAGCCAACGGGTTGGATAGCATATTAGTGATGACTGTCAAAGAAGTGGGTATTACCAAAGAAGTGAAGGGCAAAAGTTATGACAGGGTTGCATTTATTGAAGCCGAGAGCAAATTATTAATGAATGGGAATTTAATGCCCCTCAACTTTTTTACCCAGTATTATTACGCACAAGGCATAGGGCTCATTCTCACTACTACATCTATGGGAGATGAGCAAGCGCTGATTGACTATACAATTGCTTGAAATGTTTTGCCTCAAATCTGAAACTCGGTTTAATTGTTTATTTCTCATTTTAGCGTGCACTGCTTTTTTGAATACAAAAGCACAAACCACCCTGCCCCTCGAAGATAAAGTGTATCAGTTGGTAGTGGTGTTTAGTAGCCAATGTTGTGGTATAGATGCGGAGGCTTCAGTGAAACTACACCAATTGCTCGATTCGATAAGCGTACCTTATCACACACAGTATTGGGGAAAAGAAGGTGAAAAAAGTGTATATATTGATTTGAGCGAGTTTACCGCAGTACAAGCTAACACTTATTGGGAAGCTATTGCGATGATTGGCCGAGAATCGGAAACACAATTAGTACAGGTAGGCAAACGGGTGTATGTTGAGGAAGCTAACCAGTGGTTATTGATTTGTTTCAGTCAAGTGATGCTTGAAAATTATTTAGAGGAAGAAATTATTCAAATCATCTTACAAAATCAAAAGCGCTTGGGTAGTACGATTCCAATAGAATGGCGTGAATTTTCAGCGGATTCGGCGGTTATTTTCAAAAAAATATGCGTATTAAATTGACTCCTTTCAACCACGTTCAACAACAGATATTGTTAGACGAAGTGATGCAAGTTTTTCGCTTGCCTCGCTGAGCCAAGGAAAACTTATGTCAAAAAAACTTGCTATTTGAAAAGCCTTCCCAATGGCCAAACCAATAGATGGATTTATAGTTTGGTAGTTCCACAAATACACTGTACAAAGTGTACAATTTCTTGAGGTACTAAACGCTTTTCAAGTCGCTGCTGGAGGCAAATTCTCAAATTCTGCTCTACTTCAAAGCATTCTTTGCAATGACTACACTCGCAAATATGTTCTTCAAAAAATTGAATTTCTTGCGGGCTTGCTTCTCCGTCGGCAACAATTTGCAAAATTTCTAAACAATGGCTACAATCGCCACAAATCTTCTTGTCAAGCTGCATAATCAAAAGTTATTTATTCTATTGATACCCTAAATTTTTGGCATAATCTCTCAACTTTTCTTTCAGGATATTTCTGGCTCGGTGCAACCTTGAGCGCACCGTCCCAATAGGGATGTTTAAAATTTTTGCCATTTCTTCGTAGCTAAATCCTTCTATATCAGCCAAAACGATGACCGTTCTGAAATCAACTCCTAAACTATTCAATGCAGTGGTTAGTTCATCGCCCATTAAGTTTTGCAGTACTTCTAATCGTAGATCAGTTGTATAGCGTTGGTCTCCAAACTCTTCTGAGTTATAATAAGTTTCGATTTCTTGGTAATCAACTTTGTTAGGTTCTTTTACCTTTTTACGAAAATCATTAATAAAGTTGTTCTTTAAGATTCGGAACAACCACGCTTTTGCGTTAGTTCCTTTCTCGAAAGAGTCTAAGAATCGGAAAACTTTTAAATAGGTATCTTGTACAAGATCTTTAGCGTCTTCTTCATCTAAGGTAAGGCGAAAAGCGAAGTTGTATGCGGCATCGATGAGCGGCATAAAATCTTGTTGAAAAATGGTGTTTTTCTCGCTTTCTGTATATTTTTGAGGATGGTCTTCCATAATCATACTAGTAACACCTAAACAGGGGTTAGCTTTTCAAAAATAATAAATTTTGTTGGTTCACAAGGTAGTCATTGCATATGTCGGTTCAAAATTTGCCTATTTCAGCCATTATCATCGCTAAAAATGAGGAAAAAAACATAGCGCGTTGTTTAGATTCTTTGCGATTTTTGCCTGAGGTGGTCGTAATCGATGGGCACAGTACCGATCAGACTGCTACCATAGCGCAACAATATGCCAATGTGGTGTGCAAGCAGTCGCCTTGGTTGGGCTACTCTGCTACCAAGCGACTGGCTGTAAGCCATACTTCGCATCCTTGGGTTTTGTGGATAGATGCTGATGAAGAAGTAAGCCCCGCCTTGGAAAGTGCGATCCAAAAACTTTTTGCTGAAGGAAATCCTACTG